>NZ_JBQGAB010000004.1:0-260315 GCF_056542605.1 Ruegeria sp. AB8 | reverse complement strand
AGGCCGTCTCCCCGACCCGTCAGCACCGCCTCAGCAGCGCCGGTGAAGGGGGTTCTAAGCATAACACTTATCAGCCGCAAGCGAAAAAACAGAAGAAATCGAAAAAAGTTTGAGCAACAAGTTTTCTCATTTAAAAACATATTATTAAGTCGATGCTACGCTCGAAAAACTACAGACGACGGCATGGAAACGCACTAAATCCAGACAGCAAGACATTTATCCACAAGCTTGCCCACAGACTCGCCCTTGGTCAGGCAGAGTCTGCCGTCCTGAACCGCATCAAGGCTTCGGTCATCGGAAGGCGCAAAGCCAGAAGACCAACGATCAGGCCCAGATAAACCAGCGGCTCGATCTGAAATCCCTTTGCCAACATCACGTAGTGTAGCCCACCCAGGATTGCCGCCGGATAGGCCAGACGGTGCAGCTTGCGCCAAACCGGACCCAAATGCCGGACTGACCAGTTATTCGAGGTTAGCGCGAGCGGCAGCAATAACAAGAAACCGGCCATCCCGACTGTAACATAGGGGCGCTTGAGTATATCCGCCCAGATTTGACCCGGCACCTGTACGTCCAGAACAAGCCAGACCAGCAAGTGAAAACTGACATATCCGAATGTCAGAACACCGATTGCCCTGCGGAACTTCATCAGGTTCAGGCCCAGATGCTTGCGCAGCGGTGTGATTGCCAGTCCGAAAATCAACAACTGAAGAGCCATTTCGCCGTATTCATGCTCCAGGGCTTCAATGGGCTCCACGCCCAGACCTCCGGTCAAGCCCTGATAAAAAAACCAGGGTGCCGGCAGGAAACCGACCAGATAGATCAGCCAGACCGGGATTCGTCGCAGGTGATGATTCAAAAACTGCATGGTCTCAGTAGTTTTTCGCCAGATCCATGCCTTCGTAAAGACCGGCAACCTCTGTTTCATAACCATTGAACATCAGCGTGGGCTCGCGTTTGGCAAACAGCCCGCCTCCGATGCGACGCTCAGCGGCCTGCGACCAGCGCGGGTGATCCACATTGGGATTAACATTACTGTAGAATCCATACTCACGCGGGTTCGACATGTTCCAGCTGGTTGGTGGCTGCGTGTCTGTCAACATTATCCGGACAATCGACTTGATGGATTTGAAGCCGTATTTCCACGGAACCACCAGACGCAAGGGTGCGCCATTCTGGTTCGGGATCGGCTTGCCATAGATGCCCGTCGCCATGATCGTCAACGGATGCATGGCTTCATCCAGACGCAACCCTTCGCGATAAGGCCATTCCAGGATCGGGTATTGCACCCCCGGCATTTCGTCGGGGCGATAGGCGGTTTCGAATGCCACGTATTTGGCGCCCTCCTGAACCCCTGCCATGGCCAGCAGATCAGCCAGCTCAAACCCGTTCCAGGGGATAACCATTGACCACGCCTCGACGCAACGGAAACGGTAGATACGCTCCTCTACCGTCATTTCTGACATGATGCCCTTAAAGTCGTATTCGCCGGGGCGATCAACCAGACCATCTATCTTCACGCTCCAGGGTTCGGTTTTCAGCGAAGCGGCATATTTTGCCGGGTCATCCTTGCCCGTGCCGAACTCATAGTAGTTGTTGTATGATGTGATCTCTTCCCAAGTGTTCGGCTCAAGCGTATTCTGTGCATCTGCCGGCTTTGCCATCGCTGTCAATCCGACACCGGCCAGACCGGCCATGACCTGCCGCCGGTTAAGAAACGCCGACTTCGGGGTGACGTCTTCATGTGTCAGTGTGTTTCTCCAGCGATACGCCATTTGGGTCTCCATATTCCGTATTTCCCGGGCTCGGGATCGCCCGCTCATACCACATTGTCACCGCTATATACGCTCCAATCTGATGACATTCTCGCAAGCTGACGCAGCTGTTACCCGTGTTACAGGGGGATGGGCGTCAAAGATCCACAACGCTTTCATCTGGGCGCAATTTGATCGGCCCGTTGAAAAGCCTTCTCTTTACAAAGCAAATGCCGAGCGCGCAGTCTGTATCATGCTGTCAGACGCGAAATTGTCGCCTATGGAAATGGCAGCCTGAAAGGGAGAGGACTAATGTGTGACATCTGCGTAGTTAACGCGGTCAAGGACCGCATGCTGTCAAGACGGGGATTCTTCAAGGCCGCGGCAGCCTCTGGCGCGGCGATTGCCGCAACGGGCGCGACCGCGCCTGCCGCTCTGGCCCTAGTGCATGGCAAGGTCGAAGATATGACCCATACACTAAGTGCTGATTTCCCAACCTGGGGAGGTGACCCCGGTTTTGCCGGTGATCAGGTTTTCAATTTTGGGGAACACGGGTTTAACCTGTTCAATCTTACAATCAACGAGCATACCGGCACGCATATCGACGCCCCGCTGCATTTTTCCGCGGATGGCCTGTCTGTTGATGAAATACCGGTGACGGATCTTGTTGCCCCGCTTTGCGTGGTCGACATCGCAGCACGGGCCGCCGAAGATGCGGACACACTGCTTACGCCGGACGATCTGAAAGCGTGGATTGCAGCCAACGGCGACTTTCCTGACGGAGCCTGCGTGGCAATGCATTCAGGTTGGGCAGGCAAGACAGCCACCGATGAGTTCCGCAATTTTGACGGCGAGGCCCAGCACTACCCAGGCTTTCACGTTGAAGCCGCGCAGATGCTGATGGAGGAGACAGGCGCACGCTCGATTGCGGTAGACACTTTGTCGTTGGACCACGGGATCTCGGCGGACTTTGCAACTCATTACGCCTGGCTTCCTTCCGGACGTTTCGGAATTGAATGCCTTGCCGGGCTTGATCTGGTACCTGCTTCGGGTGCGACCCTCGTCATAGGCGCGCCAAAACATGCAGGCGGGACAGGAGGACCCGCACGAATTTTTGCACTGATCTGACGACACCGGGACGATCAATAAAGGGCTCGCCGCGATGGTGAGCCCTTGCTGCTTGGGCAATTGCTTCAGCGAGACCTAAGCAGCCAATCGATTGAAGCCGCCTGAACCAAACATGTTTTGTCTTGACCTAAACCTACCTTGAGCAATCAGGGTCCATTCGAAGACCGGATAGCAATAGAAGGATTCGCATGTGCATGTCCTGACAATTCTTGATCATCCAGACCCCAACTCATTCACCGTCGCTGCGGCGCGGAGCTTTATGGAAGGTGCGACAGCGGCCGGTCACACCACCGAGCTTGGCGACCTGCATGCAGAAGGTTTTGATCCGCGCTGGTCCATGGCCGATGTAGAAGGAAATCTGGCCTCCGACGCGCTGTCAGACGTTGTTGCCGAGCAGTCGCGAATTGCGCGCGCCGACGCAATCTGTCTGGCTTTTCCCCTGTTTTGGTGGGGAATGCCGTCCATGATGAAAGGCTGGGTTGATCGCGTATGGACCTGGGGGTGGGCGTATGACCAGTTGAATGATCCCGAGAAATCGCTCCAGAGGTCTCGCACCGGAGTACTGTTGGTACCAGCAGGGGCCCGATCCGACGAAATGGAACGCGCCGGATATCTTCAGGCGCTGGAAACAAGCTGGATGCAGGGTACCTTTGGGTATTTTGGGTTTTCACCACGCAACCTTGTTATTCTTCACGGATCGACCGGGTCGGAATCCCGGCGAAAAGCTCTGCTGGAAAAGTGCTACACTATCGGCCAGACCTTGCCCGTGCCTGAGAACCACTAGGATACATTTCGTCTCGTGGTATGGCTTTTTCGAACTCAATTGCGACGGGCCGAGCAGTTTGATCACTGCCCAAACCCAAATAATTTCACAGACGAGATTGTTTGGATGGACTGCCAAACACTTACCAAAACGTCAGTGCATATTCTCTTTTAACTGCTTCACCATCAAGCTGGCAGAACTGGTTGCGGCTTCCAGAGACGAATGGGAATGTTCATCGCGGTAGAGTACGATCCCATCCTCGCCAAAATAGTTACAAACCAGCCCCGGACAATAGAAGTCGAACAGATCCACAAAGATCGCAGTTTCGTTTTCCTCAAGCGTTGACAGTTCGGTGCGGACCCCGCCAACCCGATTGAGAGTTTGCTCGCGCGTCAGGTAGTGGCATGGACCGCCATTGGGCGCAAACCACTGGGCAACTGCCACCTCGGGCGTGCATCGGGCTTCGCGGACAAGAGGCAATGGACCAACAACTGCGAGCGAAATATCTTTTTCACTCAATTCACCGGCAAACCGCTGAATACCTTCCAAGTAACGCTGCAGAACCACGTCATCCTTCCCGCCTGAGCCGTACGAAAGCCCGCCAAGATCGCTAAGCATCAGAACCACATCCCCGGCACGAAGTTCACGCACCAATTCAGGCACTGCGTCTTCCCAATAGTGTTGATTGGCTTCTTTCCATGGTCCATTGTAACCAAGCTCAGGCACTGGCTGTGCGCCCCAGCTGGAGGTTAGCAAAACCGCCCAGTCTTCGGTTTCCGAAATCTCTCGAAATGCACCGCCAAAGGCGACGGAGAACGAGTTTCCGACCACCAGTATGCGTTTTTCAGCCGTTTCCCATGAACCGAAGACGCAGCCTTCAATTGGAATGGACCTCCCGACCTCGGTTGCGTCTCTGATAATACAAGGCCTTCCCTGCCAGACAGAACCATCATTTGCCTTCAACGGCGCCTCGAGGGTCGCCGGACCTTGTTGAGCAAGCGCCGGAGACACGCCGGAGTATAGGTTCCGGCTTACATCTTCTGACAATACCCAAAGGGCAATCAACGTTGTGACCAGCGCGGAGGACCCAACCAGGTAACCCGGCATTCTGGCTGCGGTCCACTTGGCATGGCGCAGAGGATTCTCGATAAACCGGTAGGACAGCGTAGCGGCCCCAAACATCACGAGAACAAAAAACGGTGCGGTGATCGCGGTTAGCCCGATCTTCCATTTGGCCAGAACGGCAACTGGCCAATGCCACAGGTACAGCGAGTATGAGATCTTACCGACCCAGCGAAGCGGCGTATTCGAAAGCGCCTTCGAGAAGGTTCCGGTCCGGACGGGGAACAGCAACAAGGTCGCCGACAAGACAACGGCAATGACCGTTGCAAAGTTGCGATTCAAGTCGACCTGTAAGGCAAACAAGATCAGCAACAGCCCCAGACAAACCGGAACGATCAGAGAGTTAAAACGCTGCGGTCGCCAAAGTCTGATCAGCACGGCAATGGCCACACCCAGCCCCAGCTCCCAGGCCCGGAAGTAGATCATGTAAAACGTGCCCACCGGATCCGCCTTGGCAAACAGCAAGTACGCTCCAAGCGACGCCAAGCAAAACACCGCCAATACCGTGATTGAAATCAGGTTTACCCTGCGCGGCAAAGCTGCTGACAGCGACAGCCACGCAGCAAGTGGAAAAAGAATATAGAATTGTTCTTCAACACCAAGGGACCAGGTATGCGTGAACAGGTTGAGATCCAGCAACCTGCCAAAATAGTCAAATTGCTGACTATAAAAGAAAAAATTTGAAAGCCCGACAGACGCCCAAAATGCGGTTTTCGTGTTGTCCTCCATGTCCTGAATAAAGAACGAACCCACTAGTGAGGACAGCAGAAGACACACAAACAAGGCAGGCGCCAGCCGCTTGAAGCGGCGCGCAAAGAAATGAGAAGCATTGGGCCAGAACTTCGTCCAATCCCAATCGATGACGGATCGGGCGATGACAAACCCTGAAATCACGAAGAAGACATCAACGCCCAGAAATCCGTAAGGAAGAAGATCGAGGCCGAGATGATCAATCAATACAGCCAGAACAGCAATGCCACGAAGGCCTTCGATATCTCCGCGAAACTTGTATGGCTCCGCGCTGGGGCCATGGAAGTCTGTTTGTTGCATTGCGGTTTTCCGGGGTCGTCCTGCGTGACTGCCGTGGGTGAGCGATATGCGCCTTACCAGACTTTTAGTCAAAAAGACAAATAGCCGCCAATATGGCGGCTATTTATCAGTTCAAATGTCAGATCAGTGCACCACGGCATCATCGGGCCTTGGACGTTCTGACGTACCCAGCCGATCGCCGATGATCAGCCCATCAGGTCCGGCGGTGACCGGTACAGTCCCGCCATCCTTGATCTCACCGGCCAACAACGCCTCGGCCAGCGGGTTTTGCAAGGCGCGCTGAATCACGCGCTTGAGCGGACGGGCACCGAAGACCGGGTCATAGCCTTCGTTCGCCAGCCATTCCTTCGCGCCATCGTCCAAAGCCAGCTCGATCTTGCGCGCAGCCAAACGTTTCTGCAGACGCGCCATCTGGATATCGACGATGCCATCCATATCGGCCCGCTTGAGGCGGTCGAAGATGATGGTCTCATCCAGACGGTTCAGGAACTCGGGTCGGAAATGCGCCCGCACCGCATCCATCACGTCACGCCGCGCCTGCGCGCTGTCCGCGCCCTCGGGCAACTGGCTCAGCGCCTGCGACCCAAGGTTCGACGTCAGGATAATCAGCGTCTGCTTGAAGTCCACCGTGCGGCCCTGACCATCGGTCAGGACGCCATCGTCCAGAACCTGCAACAGCACGTTGAAGACATCCGGGTGCGCTTTTTCGACTTCATCGAACAGCACGACCTGATAAGGCCTGCGCCGCACGGCTTCGGTCAGCACACCACCTTCGTCATAGCCGACATAGCCCGGAGGGGCACCGATCAGACGGGCGACTGCGTGTTTCTCCATGAACTCGGACATGTCGATGCGCACCATCGCGTTGTCATCGTCAAACAGGAAGTTCGCCACGGCCTTGGTCAGTTCGGTCTTACCCACACCCGTCGGGCCGAGGAACAGGAACGAGCCCAGTGGGCGGCCTTCGTCATTCAGACCGGCACGGGCCCGGCGAACGGCGTTGGCCACGGCAGTGACCGCCGCATCCTGACCGATCACGCGGGAATGCAGATCATCTTCCATCCGCAGCAGCTTCTCACGCTCGCCCTCCAGCATTTTCGAGGTCGGGATACCGGTCCAGCGCTCGACCACCGAGGCGATCTGTTCCGGTCGCACCGTTTCCTCGGCCATCATCTCGCTGCTTTCGGCGTTCTCGGCCTCGGTCAGCTTCTTTTCAAGCTCGGGGATGACGCCGTAAGACAGCTCACCCGCTTTGGCGAGGTTGCCTTCACGCTTGGCGATCTCAAGATCGGCCCGCGCCTTGTCGAGCTGTTCCTTGAGATCCCGCGCGCCTGCCAGCTTGTCGCGTTCAGCCTGCCATTGGGCGGTCATCTCGGCGGACTTCTCCTGCAGGTCGGCCAGGTCCTTTTGCAAGGTTTCCAGACGATCCTTGGAGGCCGCGTCATCCTCAAGCTTCAGCGCCTCTTCCTCGATCTGCATCTGCAGAATCTGGCGATCCAGCTGATCGAGCTCCTCGGGCTTGGAATCCACCTCCATCCTCAAGCGGGACGCCGCCTCATCGACAAGGTCGATGGCCTTATCGGGCAGGAAGCGGTCGGTGATATAGCGATGCGACAAAGTCGCCGCCGAGACCAGCGCTGAGTCCGAGATGCGCACACCGTGGTGCAGCTCGTATTTCTCCTTGATGCCGCGCAGAATGCTGATCGTGTCCTCGACCGACGGCTCCTGCACCATCACAGGCTGAAACCGGCGCGCAAGGGCGGCGTCTTTTTCTACGTATTTGCGATACTCATCCAGCGTGGTCGCGCCGATACAGTGCAGCTCACCCCGGGCAAGCGCGGGCTTGATCAGGTTGGCGGCATCCATCGCGCCTTCGGATTTACCCGCACCGACCAGCGTGTGCATCTCATCGATGAACAGGATGATCTCACCAGCGGCCTCGGTCACCTCGGTCAAAACGGCCTTGAGGCGTTCTTCGAACTCACCGCGGTATTTCGCACCGGCGATCAGCGCACCCATATCGAGCGCCAGCAGCTTCTTGTCCTTCAGCGATTCCGGCACGTCACCGTTGATGATGCGCAAGGCCATACCCTCGGCTATCGCGGTCTTACCGACGCCGGGTTCCCCGATCAGAACCGGGTTGTTCTTGGTGCGGCGCGACAGAACCTGCATCGAGCGGCGGATTTCCTCGTCCCGTCCAATAATAGGATCGATCTTGCCTTCAGCCGCCGCCTCGGTCAGGTCACGCGCGTATTTCTTGAGCGCGTCATAACCCTCTTCGGCGCTCGCGCTGTCAGCGGTGCGCCCCTTGCGAATGTCGTTGATCGCTTCGTTCAGTTTCTGGGCGGAAACAGCCCCGGCCTCCAACGCCTCTTTGGCCTTGGATTTCACCATGCACAGCGCCATCAAAACGCGCTCGACCGGCACAAAGCTGTCGCCCGCCTTGGTGGCGATCTTCTCGGCCTCGTCCAGAACCTTGGCGGTCTGGCCGTCCATGTAAATCTGGCTGGCGTCACCGCTGACCTTCGGGATTTTGCCCATTGCGGCGTCCAGCGCCTCGACCACGCGGTTGGGCGCACCGCCCGCGCGTGTGATCAGGTTGCTGGCCAGCCCCTGATCGTCATCCATCAATGCTTTGAGTATATGTGTGGGCTCCAGCCTCTGGTGCCCCTCGCGCAACGCAATGGTCTGCGCGGCCTGCACGAATCCCCGTGCCCGCTCGGTGAACTTGTTCAAGTCCATTTTATTCTCCTTTTTCTCAAGCGCCCTGAATATGATGCGCCCGCTTGGCGGCACGCTTCGGTCTGGGCCTCACATTCAATTTGGGAAATGTCTTCACGGCTTCAAGGGGCCAGGTTTCAATATTCGGCCTTATCCCCGCGGTATTGAGTAGACCGTGTAGCCGCCGGTCTCAGCCATTTGCCTGGCTTCGTACATGTCCACAAGCGATTGCGCCGCATCGCTGCCCGTCGGGCACGAGACCAGATCGGCGGTATGATCCAGAAATTCGACGGTAAATGCGGTCTCGCCTGTGAGCTGGCACCAGTCGTCCTCTGATCGATATCCACGCACCAGCAGCAGATCATCATTGGTCGGGACCGGGGCAGCGCCTGTGTCAGGTGTGTTGACGCGCGGCGCCTCATCACACGCGAAAAGCGCCAAGGTCGCCCCAAGCAAAATCAGTTTCTTCATATCGCAGTTCCCTATTCTTCATCACAAACCGGCAGGATCATAGCACAGAGTTGAATCCGCTAAGTGATCTGCATCACCCGGTTATCATGCATGGACAGAGCATACTGAACCCGTTAGGACGCACACGTTTGCCAAAAAGGAGCCTGCCCATGTCCGATGACCGCCTGATCGTTGCCCTTGATGTTCCGAATGCCCTGCAAGGGTTGGCCATGGCCGAGCGGCTGGGCGACAGCGTTTCGTTCTACAAGATCGGGTTGGGAATGCTGACCGGTGGCGGATTGGCCCTGGCCAATGAGCTGAAGCAGGACCACGGCAAACGCATCTTTCTGGACATGAAGCTGTTCGACATCGGCAACACAGTGGAAAACGCAGTACGCGGGTTGGCGCAATTCGATCTGGATTTCCTGACCGTGCATGGCGATCCGCACGTGGTTCGCGCGGCCAAAGAAGGGGCGGCAGGCAAAGACCTCAGGATTTTGGCGGTGACGATCCTGACTTCGCTGAACCGCGACGATCTGGATGCCAGCTTGCTGAAAGACGGATCAGTGCAGGAAATGGTCGTTGAACGTGCCGCACGTGCGCTGGAAGCCGGGGCCGACGGGGTCATTGCAAGCCCGCAGGAAGCTGCCCTGATCCGCGCCCTGCCCCAGGCCGAAGGTCGGCTGATCGTTACACCCGGTGTCCGCCCTGCAGGGGCCGCTTTGGGCGACCAGAAACGCGTGGCCACACCTGCCAGCGCCATCGGCGACGGGGCAGATCATATCGTGGTTGGCCGTCCGATTTATCAAGCTGACGACCCAAAAGCAGCAACCGAGGCCGTTTTGGCAGAGCTAAATTCTTTGACCACGAACTAAACAGACATGGCCGATTGACGTAGCCGACACACCCAAATCGGCTCGCAACGCCTTGACCTTAGGTCAATTTTGGCGTCAGCCGCGCCAAATCGTCCCTGTGCCTGAAAACACACATGAAAAACACAAGTTCAAAAGGCAAGTTCTCAACCCTGTCGTAATTGTGAGTTTTGCGCGATTCTGTAGGGGTATACTCCCCAACGGGCCATTTCTTCCTGAGGTCCGTTACCTCCCCCCGCGCAAGTGCGGGGGGGCTTCTTTGGTAAAATCCAGGCCTCCCATCACCGCGCAAATTCCGACCAAGAGGTCCCGCAGTCAGCGGCGCTTACCGGATGCGCAAGCACTTCAAAAATCCCGCCTATGGCGCAATCCGCAAAAACATCATGGCCTTCGCGCCGACGCTGCGAAGATCTCTGCAGCCCGGTTAAGGAATACTCCGTAAGTCATTTCGCTGAATCACCACCGATTCTGGTTCCGAAAACAGCACCGTCTTTTGCCGTGTCGAAATCCATGTGCCGCTTTTGCTTTGTTCTGAACCACGTTAGAATTTAGCAGATTGCTCGGGCGAACCAAGCCCGCGCCGGGCTAGGAAGTGACTGAAATGCCTGCTCTCTGTCAGGATTGCCTTACACAAATGGAAGCCGGAAGCAGGTGCCCGTCCTGCGGCAGCCCGCGCGTCAAATCGCACCCGGAGCTATTTGAGCTGAACATCGCGCACATGGACTGCGATGCCTTCTATGCCTCGGTCGAAAAAAGGGACAACCCCGAACTCGCAGATAAGCCGGTTATCATTGGCGGCGGCAAACGCGGGGTCGTGTCCACCGCCTGCTATGTGGCGCGCATTCGGGGCGTGCGATCGGCCATGCCGATGTTCAAGGCATTGCAGCTGTGCCCCGACGCTGTGGTCATCAAACCGCGCATGTCGGTTTATGCGGACGTGTCACGTCAGATCCGGTCGATGATGGATGAACTGACCCCGGTTGTGGAGCCATTGTCGCTGGATGAAGCCTTTATGGACCTGTCGGGAACCTATCGCCTGCACGGCGCCCCACCAGCGGTGATGCTGGCGCGACTGGTCAAGAGGATGAAAGATGAGCTGGGCCTGACCGGGTCAATCGGACTGAGTCACAACAAGTTTCTGGCCAAGGTTGCATCCGACCTTGATAAACCACGCGGATTTTCAGTGATCGGCAAGGCTGAGACAGCGGAATTCCTGCACAACAAGCCCGTGCGGCTGATCTGGGGCATTGGCCCTGCGGCCCAGGACTCTCTGGACCGGGCTGGGATTCGCAGTTTTGCCGATTTGTTGCGTTGGGATCAGGAGGCTCTGACCGCACGGTTCGGGTCGATGGGTTATCGGCTGTGGCACCTGGCGCGCGGGCAGGACAAGCGCCGCGTTTCCGGCAATGAGCCGATGAAATCAATCAGCAATGAAACGACTTTCTTCGAGGATACGGCCAGTATCGACATTCTGGACGGGCATTTGTGGCGTATGTCCGAGAAAGTGGCCGACAGGGCCAAGGCCAAGGGGTTGGCGGGACGGGTCATTACACTGAAACTCAAGAAGGCCAATCACAAGATCATCACACGGCGCGTTTCCCTGCGCGACGCGACTCAGATCGCCGACCGCATCTATCGAACGGCGCGTGGGCTTTTTGATCAGGTCGGAGATCGGGGACCATACCGCCTGCTTGGTTGCGGATTGTCGGATCTGTGCCCCGAGCACCAGGCCGATATTTCGGGCGACCTGCTGGACCCCGGTGCGGCAAAGCGGTCACAGGCAGAGCGGGCCACAGATGAAATCCGACGACGTTTTGGATCTGAGGCGATCGTGAAAGGGCGCGCGTTGCGCTAGGGCTATTCGGCAGCCAGACGGGCCGGCTCGGCGCCGATGCAGGCAATCTCTGAGATCACATCGCGCAGTATGGTTCGGAATTCATCGAAATTTTCGCTGGGCTCAATGGTGTCTTCGTTCATATAAAGCGACCGGTCGATTTCAATCTGAACCGCATGTTGATGACGCACGGGGCGACCATAGGTCTGGGTCACGTAAGCACCGGCAAACGGGGCATTGCGCGCTACATTCAACCCGGCAGATTCAAAGGCAGCTTCGATTCGATCGACGACCTCACCAGTCGCTGATGCCCCAAACCGGTCGCCCAGAACAATTTCCGGCCGTTTGGACTGTGCATTGCTGGCCATGGCGACGGCTTCATGTGGCATCGAATGGCAATCGATCAAAATAGCCTGCCCAAATGCCTCGTGCGATTCTGACAAAAGGGACTTCAGGCGTGCGTGATACGGGCGCCAGCATGTGTCGATCCGCAGGCGCGCTTCGTCCATCGTCAGTTTCCCGCGATAGATGGCCCGACCGTTGGCAACGACGCGCGGAATCACACCCAACCCGGACGCAACACGCGGGTTGTGACCATGTCTGCGCGCGCCTTCGATCAGGGCCGGATCCAGTTCATCGGCACTGCGATTCAGATCCAGGTATGCGCGCGGCATTGCAGCCGATATCAGCGGCGCACCAAATTCGGATGCCGGGGCAAACAGCTGATCGACAAAAGCATCCTCCGAGGATCGAATCACGCTTGGGCTTAACACTGTCTTCTTGAGCAGGGAATCAGGGTAGACGCGCCCGCTGTGTGGAGAGGAAAACACCACGCATGACGTACGCTTGACGGGCAATTCCAGTATATAGGCTGCGTTCGACATGGTGACTCCTTGTTCGCACTCAACATAGACCGGAAAATAGTTCTTCCAAACCCCTTGAACCCCTTTGCGACTCCTTTTATAGACCCCGCTACCGGCGCGGGGTTCCGCGCCCCATTTCGTTATGGGGCACATCTCGCAAAGGTAAGTGGGCGGTTAGCTCAGCGGTAGAGCACTTCGTTGACATCGAAGGGGTCACAAGTTCGATCCTTGTACCGCCCACCATCGTTTTCACTGCTTCGGGTCTGACCCGGGGCACCCGCTAACCCAGGCGCTGGCCACGTCTCTGATGAAGGCGCCGCAGATTGGAGACAGACCATGAAGGTCAAGAACTCGCTCCGCTCGCTCAAGAACCGGCACCGTGACTGCCGTGTTGTGCGTCGCAAAGGCCGCGTCTACGTGATCAACAAGACGCAGCGCAAGTTCAAAGCTCGTCAGGGCTAAGAACTGCATTGAACCGCTAAAAGAAGCCGCGCCGTTGAGCGCGGTTTTTTTGTTGTCTGCATTAGTCCGCGCAACATGGTACGCTTGCCTCATTTGATCGGAGCGCGAATTCCATGAGAGGACAAGGCGTCGACATACTGGTCGGAACGACCAAAGGCACATTCATCATCACCAGCGACCATGACAGGTCGAATTGGAAAGTTTCAGGCCCGCATTGCGATGGCTGGCCGATAAACCATGTGATCGGCGACGCAGAAACGGGCCTGCTTTGGGCCGGTGGCGGCAGCGATTGGCACGGCGCGGGCATCTGGCGGTCTGAAGACGGTGGAGAAACTTGGGAAGTGACAAGGCTTACCACCGGTCAGAGGGACGAATGGGCCAGCAATGACCCTGATTTCGCCAAGATGGTCGGCTGGACCGGCGAACCTATGCCTTTCACCGACGCATTTTCACAAATCTGGTCGCTGAGCTACGGGCACGGCACGTTGTATGCAGGCGCCAAACCAGCGCGTTTGCTGACCAGCCATGACAACGGGCGGACGTGGGAGACTGTCGAAGGCCTTACCAACCATTCTTCAGCGCCGGACTGGAATCCAGGGGGCGCCGGATTGGTATTGCACACAATCCTGGCAGACCCGGATGACAGCCAAAAACTCTGGGTCGGCATCTCAGCGGCGGGGGTCTTTGCGTCAGAAGACGGGGGCAGGAATTGGGAACGGCGCAACCGGTTGTCCAACGCGGAAAGCTGTGATCACCACGATCATCCCGCAGCCCCAAAGGATGGTGAAACAGGTCATTGCGTGCACAATATGGTTCGGGCCCCGAAGACCACGGACTTGCTGTACCAACAGAAACACCACGGAGTCTGGCGCTCGGTCGACGGGGGGCGCAGTTGGGAGGATATTACCGAGGGCCTTCCATCGACTTTCGGTTTTCCGATTCATGTTCATCCGCGAGATCCTGGCACGATCTGGACTTTACCCCTGAACGGCGACAGCATCGGCCGCTATCCACCCGACGCAGCAGCAGCGGTTTGGAAATCCACTGACGGCGGCGCGACATGGCAAGATCAACGGCACGGGCTGCCGCAGGAAAGCTGCTATTTTACGGTACTGCGTCAGGCTATGGCCGGAGACAGCCGAGACCCCGCAGGAGTTTATTTTGGGACAAACAGCGGGTCTGTTTTCGCGACCGGTGATGAAGGGGACACCTGGAACGAAGTGGCCCGACATTTGCCGACCATTCTCTCTGTTGAGGTTCTGGACCACGAATAGATCATTCGTGGCGATGAGACACTGATCCAATCACGGCCAGCGGCTCGAATGGTCATGAAGAGTGTGAAGATACAAGCTGCGCCATTTTGACCGAGTAAATTTGTCAGATTTCCTTGCATCCTCCCGAGAATCGTATAATTGACCAATTCAGTCGGATAACGATCCGCTACAACTTCAATCGTTGGGAAATATGATGCTGAAATCCTCTACATGCGTTGCTGCCGCTCTGACGGCCCTGATTGCAACCTCCGCCACCGCTGACGGCGAGCTGAACCTCTATTCTTCGCGCCACTACGACACGGATGAGCGTCTTTACACCGATTTTGAAGATGCCACCGGGATCACTATCAATCGCATCGAAGGCAAAGCAGACGAACTGATCGCTCGGATGGAAGCCGAAGGCGCAAATTCTCCGGCCGATATCCTGCTGACAGTTGACACATCACGCCTTGCGCGCGCCAAGAACGCAGGCATTCTGCAGACCGTGGACAGCGAAGTACTGGAAGACCGCATTCCGGCAAATCTTCAGGACGAAGACAATCAATGGTATGGATTTTCGCAGCGCGCCCGCATCATCTTCTTTGACAAGGAAGGCGTCGCCAACCCTCCGGCTTCTTATCTGGACCTGGCCAAACCCGAATTCAAAGGTCAAGTCTGCATTCGTTCGTCCAGCAATACCTACAACCAAACCCTGCTGGCCTCGATCATTACCAACCACGGCGCGGAAGAAGCAAAAAAATGGGCCGAAGGTGTCGTTGCCAACATGGCGCGTGACCCACAGGGTGGTGACACAGACCAACTCCGCGGCATCGTTTCGGGTGAATGCGAAATCGCGGTGTCCAATTCCTACTATTTCGCACGTGCCTTACGTAAGGACGTGAAGGGCCTGAGCGACCAGATTGACATGATCGGCGTGCAATTCCCCGCTCAGGACGCCGAAGGCGCACATATGAACCTTTCCGGCGCGGGCGTTGCGGCACATGCCCCGAACAAAGAAAACGCAATCAAGTTTCTTGAATATCTTGCCAGCGAACAGGCTCAGGAATACTTCTCGTCCGGTAATGACGAATTCCCGGCTGTTGAAGGTGTTGCTCTGGCTGAGCCGGTCGCTGCTCTGGGTGATTTCAAGGCTGACAGTGTCAACCTGTCCGAAGTTGCCAAAAACATTCCGGATGCGCAGAAGATCTTCAATGAGGTCGGCTGGAAATAAGCTGGCTCCATTCGAGCGGGAACGAGGCGCGGTCAGACGCGCCTCTTTTTCTATTGATTAAGGCTAAAAATCTACCAATACTCCCAGATAAGGGAAAAATTCTCGGTTCTGAAAAATGCTTGATAATATCTCGAACCGGCTTGCAAGCCAGCTGAGAGAACTGCGCAGAAGACAAGGCTGGTCCCTGGACCAGCTGGCCAGCCGCAGCGGACTTAGCCGGGCGACCCTGTCCCGCCTTGAAAAAGGCGATGTCAGCCCGACGGCGGAAAGCCTCGGGCGTTTGTGCGCAGCCTACCGGTTGCCCATGTCCCGGCTTTTAATGATGGTCGAAGACAGTTTCGACCCCAAAGTTCCGTTCGAACGACAGGCCGAATGGCGCGATCCGGAAACCGGTTTCACACGGCGCTCGGTTTCACCGGCCGCACCCGGGCTTAGCGGTGAAGTTCTGGAATGTCACTTGCCGCGGAACACCGTGATTTCCTATGACGCACCCCCCAATCCGGGGCAAGAACACCATTTAGTCGTATTGGACGGCGGCCTTTCCCTGACGCTGGATGAAACAACACATGAACTGGCCGGAGGAGATTGTCTGCGGTATCACCTGTCTGGCCCGACCCGGTTTGAAACAGGCGCACTGAAAGGCGCGCGTTATATTCTGGTGTTGTTGTGATACAGCGGCTTGACGAAAACAGCTTTGAAGCCGCCCTGCCCGATCTCAGCGAGATTCTCCACGCCTGCGTTCATGCAGGGGCCAGTATTGGCTTCATTCTCCCTTTTTCCCACGAGGATGCGCGGGCGTATTGGCTGGACAGGATACTGCCGGACTTACAGGCCGGTCTTTTGGATCTGTTTGTGTTTCTGGACCGGGGCCGCATTTTGGGAACGGTCCAGCTTGTCCCTGCAGCGATGCCAAACCAACCGCATCGCGCGGATGTAGCCAAATTGCTGGTTCACCCCGATGCAAGAAGGCGCGGTCTTGGGAGAAAACTGATGGCAGCGCTTGAGGGGCGTGCGATCGAACGCGGCAGATCCGTATTGGTTCTGGATACGCGCAGCACAGACCCTTCCAGAATCTTGTACCAAAGCATTGGATTCCGGAGTGCCGGGGAAATCCCAAATTACTGCCGCAACCCCTTTGAAGACCGCCTGGAACCCACAACGTTCATGTTCAAATTGCTGGAGTAAGAACGGCGCATGAGGGTTGTCGAACCCACAGTTCAATGTTTTGCTTATTATCAGTGAGTTTAGAAGATCGTGTGGTGCGGGTGGAGGGACTTGAACCCCCACGCCTTGCGGCGCCAGAACCTAAATCTGGTGCGTCTACCAATTTCGCCACACCCGCATTCCGGCATTTGCGCGCCGGATTGACGCGGTCAATATCAAAGCTTGAAACCAAGTGCGAGAGGGAATTGCAGGTGACGCCAAAGTTTATTCCCATTCGCAATATTACGCCTGTTCAAGGTACTGATCCAAATTCTTTCATGGCAACCGTCAGTTGAACTAACTCCTGTTCAATGCCGTGTAGAAACAAGGACATGGCGATGCAATTGAACAGGCCCTGCTGAGTTTATTCATCTCTACTGAGATGATCGGCACAATAGGTGCGCAATCGGATGAGGCGTTCATGAAGTCATCTGCGCGAGCATTTCTGCTTCGCAAAGTCCGCTGGGTCCAATCAATCAGAGCTCTGCGCACCAAAGCAGAAAAACCAATGCAAGTCCGCCCACTACCGGCAATCCCGATTTCCGCTGACGCGTGTGGTGCTCAAATCTTCAGGCGAATAGGCAACCGCGCACGCAAAGCCTCCTCGGCCTTGGCGGGCAGATGGTCGGGCGCGGGTTGTGCCTCGATCTGGGCAACGCGGGCGATGGCGCGGTCCCATACTGTCTGCGCACCGCTTTCCAGCCAGTCATTGACGCTTTGGCGGTCGCCCAGAGAGGGGTAGACATATTCGCGGGTCATTAGGTTCAGTGTTTGAGCGGTGCCAAGATAGTGCCCGTCGCCTGTGACGACCTCTTCGATCAGGTCAAGATCAATCGAGTTGTCACACATCTCGACCCCGCGAACAGACCGCAGGATCGCACCGCACATGTCGTTGTCGATCACCAGCGCCTCTTTGCTGGCGGCCATGATCGAGCCCAGCATGCCGACCGAAAGATTGATCATGTCCGCCCCGCCCTGCGCTGCCAGGGCGATGGTATAGCCTTTCTCGTATCCTGACTGCGCGTCAGCCGTCTTGGCGTCAGTCATCCCGGCGGAAACAGTCGATGGCAAGCCGAGGTTCAGCAACAGCTGCGCGGCGGCGGCATTGGCGATTGCGGCTTCACCCGATCCGCCGGTCATGGCCCCGGTGCGCAAATCCGAGATGAATGGCAGAAAGGCAAGGATGCAGGGAAAGCCGGACCTCATCATGTTGACTAGCACCAGACCCGCCATCGATTCTGCCAGACCTTGCGCCAGCGCTCCGGCAAGAGAGGCCGGGCTGGTTGCCCCCGCCTGAGCCGCCGAACAGATCTGGAGCGGCATCCCAAGACGCACGCATTCGCGCATGACACCACATGCTTCTTCGGCCAGCGTCAACGGCGGCACCACATGACAAACCGAGGCAAAGCAAAACGGTTGCCTCCTGAAACCCCCTTCTGCCCCCAACGCCTGATCAAGCATCTCGATCACTGGGGCGACGTGCGCCGGCTCGAAAAAGCTGGTGCCGATGGGCTTTGATGTCGCCTTCATTGCTGCAAAGGCGGTGTTGATATCCAACGTCAACGGGTCTTCCAGATCCCGCGCGACCACCGGGCGCAAAGAATAGTGAATCGCATCACAGGAATCGACGATCCGCATCAGACCATAAAGGTCCTTCAGCGTGCTGTCGCGATATGTATTGGTTTCGGAATCAAGGATGTGTACGGCCGCGCCGCCAGTACCTATATGGACCTTTCCACCGCCTATCTCGATCCCGCGATCCTTGATGAACCCGGGCAGTTCGACCCGCTTGCAGGCCTTGGAAATCACCTCTTCAACCAAAGCGCGGGGAAAGGTGATACGCCCGTCCGCCCGCTGCAACGCGCCGTTGTCCAGCGCCAGATCACGGATGTCACGGGACGCACCCGACACTCCTGTCCGTTCCAGAATATCAAACGCGGCGTTGGTAATTTGGGCAAGCTTGCCCTCGTCCAGCGGTCTGAACCGTCCACCGAAAGGTGGCGGCGTCATTTGGTGCGCAGAAAGTTCCAAGCCCCGACCGGATCGTGATCGCCGCATGTCTACATCCTATGTGGATCCCCATGCGGAGGCATATTAGGAAGCGCCACTTTCAAGCTCAATTCTATTAGTTGCATAATTTCGTGAAATTATTTCGCTCAATGTAGGTCAGGCCCACCACCCGCCCTGAACAGGGGGCCTGTCCTTTTTGCTGTCGGGAAGGAAATCAAGCGAACTCTCCCATGGGTTGAGGCATTCTTATGCGCGCCTCACCACATTCGCGCCACAATTCAAACGTTAAAATATCTTATTCGCGTCAAAATAACACCGCCTTGAGGGTTCTTCTTGGGCACAGGAGTTAATGAGTCTTTTTGCGCATCTGCTGCGCTGTACCAGTGTTTCACTCAACTCCAGCACAAGGGTCTTTACCGTGACCGACATGATGAACTCCGCCGCTGCCGAGCAAGACGCTGTCGTTTTTGCACGTCAAAGTTTTCTTGGTGAACTCAAAACACTGAACCGCGATTACCCTGACACGGGATTTGGCATTGCGTTGCGAACCCATTCCGGCGACCACTATCTGCTGGCCAATGCGCGGATGCCTTTGCCTTCCTTCAAATCTGAAGGGTTTCCCACCGGACGCCAGGTTGCACGCCTGGAAAACGGTGATCATTTCAGTCTGATCGAAGTTCTGGCCGATGCCGGGGCATATGAAAACATTTCTCCGCGCGCTGAAGCCGAAATTCTGGGCAACGCTCTGGATCTGATTGCCCGGATCGACACCCTGACCCGCGCGCCTTCTGGCCGAATGCCGGAAACCCTGCAAATCGCCGCAACTGGAACCGGAGGCTGATCCATGGCGCGCAACGAACATCTTCTGTCCGTAGGTAATGAGGCCCTGTCACCTATGACGTCGGCCATGACGTCCCTGACGGCTCAGATCGACCAATTGACGGAAGTGGCCGATGCGCGCTCTTCGGCACGGCTGGCGACACTCAAGACGCGGATGGAGAACTTTACCGCGTCAGTGACGCTGGTCGGGCAGGTGAAGGCCGGTAAATCCTCGATCGTGAACATCCTTGCGGGCCGTCCAGCCCTGCTGCCGTCGGATGTGAACCCATGGACCTCGGTTGTCACCACCCTGAACATCAACACCCGTACGCAGGGCGGCACCAAGTCCAGGTTTACCTTCTTCGAGCAGGAGGAGTGGGACAATCTGATGGTCGGCGGCGGTCGGCTGGGCGAACTGGCCAACCGGGCTGGTGCGGACGACGAAATGGATGATATCCGGCGTCAGATCAATGAAATGAAGTCCAAGTCCGAAGCGCGGTTGGGAAAGCACTTCGACCTGATTCTCGGCCAGAGCCACCAGTACGACTATTTCGATGAGGAACTGATCCAGCGCTATGTGTGTCTGGGGGACGAAGACGACCCGGATATTAACCCAAAAACGGGGCGGTTCGCCGATGTCACCAAATCAGCGGAACTGTTCATGGATATTCCCCAATATCCGATCTCGCTGAAGCTCTGCGACACGCCCGGTGTGAACGATACCTTCATGGTGCGCGAACAGATCACCTTGCGCAGCTTGCGCGGATCCGAGGTCTGTATTGTGGTTCTCGCGGCCAGTCAGGCGCTGACCACCATGGATATGGCGCTGATGCGGATCATCGCCCAATTCGAACACCGTCAGATCATCCTGTTCGTGAACCGGATCGACGAGCTGGCCGATCCCGTCAATCAGGTTCCGGAAATCCGCGACCGGATTCAGGACACGCTGAAACAGAACAACATCGACACAAACACCAGCGTTGTATTTGGAAGCGCTTTGTGGGCCGAGGCCGCACTGACTGGCAACCCCGACATCCTGACAGAAGAATCTCGACAGGCGCTGAACACGTTCTACCTGGCGGCCGGATTTGGCGATCAGGCACCTTCGCTTGACAAAATCTGGGCGTTGTCCGGTCTGCCTGACCTTCTGCTGGCCATGAATGAACGCATTGCCGAAGGCGCGGGCACCCGTCTGCTGGATCGTGTGCGCCACCGGGCCCGAAACATTGCCAGCCAGATTCGGGCCACGGCCGTCGCCAAGACTCTGTCTGGTGGCGAAGGAGTGGTTCGGGATCTGGACGGAGTATCGCCAGAAGACGCCATTTCCACCGTAGCCGCCGAATACGAAAAGAAGGTCGCTGACCTGACCACGTCGCTGCGCGACAAGGTGCTTGAACGGTTGGCCTCGGCCGAGGCGAATTTTGTCAAACGGGCGACGGATTCCCTGATTTCCCATCTGGAACAGAACGGCGAACAAGGCACCTGGCAGTATGATCCGGCCGGGCTGCGCACCCTGCAGAAGGCCGCCTATTTCAGCTTCGCCCGATCCATCCGCAAGGAAGCCGGAGCGCTGTACGCAACCGCCGCAACGGACGTGGAAGCCCTGTATCACAGGTTGCTGGGCAACCATTTGGGTGAATTCAAGATCGAAGCCCCGATTGTACCGCGCGTCCCGCCGCCATTGGGCATCGGGCGAACCATTGCGCTTGATTTGCAAAGCACCTGGTGGCGCCGCTGGTGGAAACGCCGCAAAGGATTCGAGGCTTATGCGGCGGATTACACCCGCCTGATCGCCTCCGAAGCGAACTCGATCACCAAGGATATCGAAGAAAACCAGATCGCAGCCGTTCTGGAAAACGTCAGGGCTACTCTGTCCGATTTCATGCGTGAACAGAAAGAGACCCTGCTGAACATCTCGGCTACGGCGGAGCAGGATCCCGGACGCAACACCGCATTGATGGCAGGCATCCAACTGCAGAAATCGCGGGACGAAATTCTGGGTAGCATCCTTAAAGATCTAAGTAACGAGGCAGCATAAGTAGAGATATGACAAAAGACTCACAAAACCGCTTCGTGTCACCAAAGGCCTGGGAACGCATCGAGCAGTGGTCCCGCCGCAAGCCGGTCTTTGCGCTAATGGGGGAATTCAGCGCCGGGAAATCGACGCTGATGAATTTTCTCCTGCGCACGCAGGCACTGCCGACACAGGTCACGGCGACGCAATTGCCGCCCATCTGGTTCAGTTGGGGCAACAAACCTGCATTTGTAAAACGGCATGATGGCAGCACGGAAAGTATCACGCTGGATCAGCTTGAAAGTGTTGGCGTGAATGATGCGCAGTTCATTCGCATCTATCTCGAGGCCGACATTCTGGAAGCTGTCGACCTGATCGATACCCCGGGCATTTCGGATCCCAAGATTTCGACCGATGTGTGGCGGCGCGCGATCGGTCAGGCCAATGGCGTTCTGTGGTGTACCCATGCAACGCAGGCCTGGCGCGAGACTGAACGCGCAACCTGGGTATCCCTGCCCGAGCGTTTGCAGAACAACTCCCTGTTGCTGGTCACCCGCGTCGATGCACTTGATGTCAAAGACCGCCAGAAAGTGCTGCGACGGGTCAATCGGGAAGCCGGACATCTGTTCAACAGGTCGATCCTGTTTTCTGCGCGCGATGCCATTACGGCGCGGGACAAAACCGGCGATGCCGAGCTTTGGTCGCGCAGTGGTGGCGGCAAGATGGTCGACAGCTTTCTGGAGATCACCGAGCACATCATGGACAACCGGGCCGAACAGCTGTCCCGCTATCAGATCGACAAGACGCTGCCCAACGAACCCAGGGTTCGGCCGCTGCGTCCGTCGCGTAAAACCGATGGCGAGGCGGACAAACGGCCCGAAAGTGAAGCGGCGCCCCTCCAGCTGGTAAACCCCCTTGCCGACGAAAGCGACGAACCCAAGGTCGTGACCAGCTTTCCAGTGCGTCCTGCACGTGTGGAGCGGCAAGGCGAGGATTCGGAACGACCGCGAATTGACGCGGCTGAGGCCGAACGACTGCGGGCTGAGATGGTGCCCGATACCGTAGACTCGAGCAAAGACGGCGAAGACGACGATCTGCGGACCTTTTTCCGCAAAACGTCGGAGGGTCCGCTGGACCTGACTGCGCTGGCCAGATCCACTTCGGATGAAGACGAGTTCGATCTGCTGGACGAAGACGAACTGGATGAAGAGGCTCGCGACCCGGCGATTGCGACCAGTGAACCCGAAGGTTGGGACGAGTCTGAAACCCTGATCGCGACGGCTGAAGAAAATCAAGCGGATGCGCCTGAAGTCTCGGTCGAGGAGGAAGCTGAAAAAGAAGAGGGAATTGAGGTATCGGTCTCGTCGATCACGGCTTTGCTGGCCCAGCAATCGGACAAGTCAGACCAGGAATACGAACCTGAGCCTGAAGACCTTAGCCCCGCCGAAGCCGAGATTCTGTCCATGCCGGGCGGAAATGCCGAAGCGCCAAGCCGCGAATCCGAGAACATCGATGCTATAGCTGGCCAGATGTCGGCGCCTAAGGAAAGCTCGCTCAGCGCATCCGCCATGTGGCGCGAGATTGCGAAGGACGAAGACCTGCCGGAAGATGCCGAAGGCTTAAAGAACGTATTCACGGCGTTTCTGGCTGAGTTTGACAAAATCGCCGTTGAGCACAACGAGCAGCAGACCAAAGAGGCGTTGCGCCCAATGGCAAAAACCAGTGAAAACAGCAGGGCGGAATGGCATGTGCTTTAGTCCCGGAAACATTGTCCTGACGGACAGTTTCGACAGAATTGCCAGGTGTTAGATGTCGATCGAAGCTGCGTTGACCACTGCAATGGAATCAATACCCGACTGCATCGCAGCCGGGTATGTCGATATGGAAACCGGGATGTTACTGGGGACAAAAGTCGCTGACCCGGAAGGTGGCGACGCATTGGACACACTTGCAGTTGCAGTCGCCAACCTGTTTCAGGGCCGGGGAGTACGGGCCTTTGAACAGCTTCTGCGGCAGGCAGAGCCAGAAAGCACGGACGGTTCCAGCTTTGGCGAGATTGCAGTGTTTTCAAATGATCGGCTCAATATTTTTCTGCGGACCCGGGAATATCCCGATCATGTTGTCTGCTACGTCTGTCACAGCAGCGCGAATGTCGGGTTGGCGTTGGCGAAATCACATCTGAGTCTGGGGTCGGTGGCGGCTGCAGTCTAGTTCGACCTGAGGGGGTCAAGACATGATGGATACTGACATACTTGACATGCTCGAAGACATCGGGCGGTCATCTGTTGCCCGGCTCTCTCCGGCTGTGACGCTGGCGGGCGACACTCCCGTAACACGTCGCGCTGAAGTATTGCGCGCCATTCGCCGAACCGTATTGCCGCGCCGCCTGGAATTTACGGCTGCAAATGGAGATTGCCTTGCAATTGAGGTCAACAGTTCAAGGGTCACGGATGTCTTTCGCGTCCGGTCCGGTTTGGTGCCGGATTTTGAAACCGAACCGCGGGATGCTTTGACTGACAGGCTGGCTCATCTGTTGTCGGATATTGCCGCTGCCCCTGCCCCGCTGGAACTGACGTCATTGCAGCCGGATACCGCGCTGGAAGCGGATGATGTCGGGATAACCCTCAGCGAAATCCAGGTTGCCTGCCAGAGTATTGAATTTCCAACCGAACCAATTGTTTCGATTGTGCCTGATGTCCAAACGGACCCGCAACCGCCCACACCCCAATCGGATACGCTGGCAGCAAGATTCTTTGACGCGGCCGACAAATTTGCGCTGGGACGGATTCTGGCGGAAAGCTCAGATGGGCGTGAATTGCAATCCGACGGCATTTGCGCACCCGGCCAAAGCGCTGGGCCAAATCAGGATCTTCTTGCACAATTTGCGAAGGATTTGAGCGGGTGGAACGCCGATCTGGCTATCGATCCCGAAAAGCCGCAACTGATTGTCATGCGTCCGTCCGGCGGCAAAGGAGCCGGTCTTGCGGTTCTGCAGCATGGTGATCAATTCGCGGTCGCCTTGCATGAGGCGCGCAAGCTGGGTTCAGCGGTCAATCTGTGGGCCTCTCTGAAGGGATCAGAGGAATGACCGCGCCCAAAACAATCAATTTTTCGAATAATTCAATCCGTGAGTACGAGTAAACAGGTATAACGTTATGAGTGAAAATAATCGTCGCGAGTTAATTCGCATCGCAGAAGACATGAATGAAGTGAGCAATGACGAAACCCGTCAGTTCATTTCGCGTATTGTGAGAGACCTTACAAATCTGAGGCCCTCCATCGCTTTTGTCGGTCAGATCAAGGCCGGTAAGTCTCGTCTGATCAATGGCTTCACCGGGCAGGCCGAGTTCCTTCCGTCGGATGTAAACCCCTGGACCACCGTAATCACCGACATGCATTTCGGGCATCCTTCGGGCCGGACGGACGGGGCCGAATTTCATTTCTTCGACAATCGCCAATGGCAGGCGCTGATCGCCGAAGGTGAAGAACTGCGCAACATGTTCCCCGATGACGAGGACAGCTATAAGCGCGAGATGATCGAGGAACAGGTCGAGGCGATGAAAACCCGCGCCCGGCTGCGTTTGGGCGAAAGCTATGAACAACTGCTGGGTCAGCACCACGATCTGGAACATCTCAATACGGACGATCTGGCGCGCTATGTCTGCGCCGGGGATGATCCAACCGATACTGAAACGCACGACCCCGGTTCTGACCGGGGCCTCTACAGTGACATTACCCGCAAGGCCGAAGTTTATTTCGACATCGGCCACTTTCCGTTCCCGCTGACCGTCACAGATACGCCCGGTGTCAACGACCCGCTGCTTATCCGCGAGGAAATCTCGCGCCAGTATCTGAAGGAATCCGACTTTTTTGTTGTG
The DNA here is from genome assembly GCF_056542605.1 of Ruegeria sp. AB8. NCBI lineage: Bacteria > Pseudomonadati > Pseudomonadota > Alphaproteobacteria > Rhodobacterales > Roseobacteraceae > Ruegeria > Ruegeria sp. AB8. The sequence goes on along the minus strand of NZ_JBQGAB010000004.1, from coordinate 234,891 downwards.
GTTCTGTCGGCGCATCAGGCCCTGTCCCGGGCTGACCTGAAACTCTTCCGTTTGATGCAGGCGTTGGAGTTGGGCCAGATCGTCGTGTTCATCAACCGCGTGGACGAACTGGGCGGTGGTGCCGACGATGCAACGAAAGTGCGTGCGGACGTTCGCGACGGGCTTGAGAAAGCCCTTGGAAACTCGGATATCGACGTTTTGATGGGCAGTGCCCAATGGGCACATTATGCCCTCACCGGAGATGACACCGGGATCAATCACGATCACGTTCTTGCCTGGTTGCGAGCCCATCCCGAACAGATGCAGCAATATCTGAAAGGTGTTGAGGAGATCAAACAAGGCCCCGGCCCCATCAGTCGCGAAGGTGTCCTGCGCTTTGCGGCCATGATCGCCTCGGGCCTTCCGGATCTGCGCCGGCATGTGACCCGCGCCCTCACCGAGGGTCCCCGGAACGAACAGATGCGCATGGCGTGGCAGCACCTGAACAGTTTCGCCAAGGGCGAGGTTGAACGCTCTGGCGCGCATCTTCGCGCTTTGGAAGTCGATTCCGGCAATGACACCTCAAGTGCGGATGAAAACGACAAGACGCTGGGCGATCTTCGCGCCTTGGTGGTCGAAAAAACCAGCGAAATCACAAATGATATGGACGACGTTCTGGCCAATCTGCGTGGTGTCATGGATGACACGGTGGCCGAATCCGTATCGGGCGTGGTGCGTGGACCGAACGGGCAATCGCCGCTGCTGATCAGGGGCGGCGATACCGAATTGAACTTTACCCCGCTGCGCGATCGGATGCGGGAACTTGTTCAGGGTGCGACGCAGGTCGTCCGTCAACGGATGCTGAGCGAGCTTTACGCCATCGACATGCAATGCAACGCGGCACTGCGGACACTGGCAGGCTGGCATGATCCGGCTGACAACCGCATGAACACCAGTGCCGTGCGGTGGTACCGGCCGGACACAACCGCTCTGACACGCGGAATCACGGTAGAGTTGCGTGTGAACTGGCTCTCTCGCCTGATATCGCGTAATAGTGTGGTATCCAGGGCCGAACGAATGATCGTTCAGGAATTCGAGATGATCGGAGATGATCTGGTCGACACCGCGCGCGGGGATTTACTGGAACGCCTGAATACCGTTCTGGATCACTACATGGCTCTGTTGGCCGGACATCTTGAACATCGCGCCGGTAGCGGAGAGGCAAATGCGAGAACACAGGCGCAGACCGCATATGATCGCGCCCGGCGGATTGCCGATGAACTGGGTTCCGTTTTCGGACCAAATTTGGCGGAAAACACACAAGCAGAGGCTGCTGAATGATTGAATTTCCCGGAACCGAAAAGGAAGTGCGTCAGCTTGAGCGCTTTCTGACCGCGACGGAGGCATTGCCTTCCGATACGGCGCTGGACAAAATGCGCGAGCGTGCGCTGGCCCACGCCGAACGGTTGTCCAATGCTGTCAATATCGGTTTCGCGGGCGAGTTCGGGGCTGGCAAATCCAGTCTGGCCAACATGCTGGCCGGGGCCGACATACTGCCGACCGGGCCGCAACATCTGAAACTGCCCTTGGTGATTGTTGCCTATGCCGATACACCGGAAACCACCGTCGGGTGGTGGGATAAAGAGCCAATGGTGTACTCCGGCATAGCGCTTGAGAAGGCGGCTGCGGACAATCCCGATTTCATCTCAGTCGGGCTGAATACACCTGCACTCAAGGAAATCTCACTGTTCGATCTGCCGGGGTCTGGTGCGCTTGACGATACGTACAAGCAAACGCTGGACCTTCTGAAGTTTGTCGACTGCGCGATCTGGTGCACAAACGGAACCAATGCCTGGCGCGAAACCGAACGTCATCTGTGGGCCCGGGTTTCGGAAGAACTGCGGGCAAACAGCCTGCTGGCCGTCACTCATACCGATCTGCCGCCGGTCCGCGATGCGCTGGATCGTGTTCTGGCTCGGTTGAACAAGGAAAAAGGCGACCTGTTCCGTGCGGTTGTCCCAATCGGCACACCGATAGCGGTCAAGGCAATGGCGCAAGAGCCCGAGCCCGATTTCGACCTATGGGAAACATGCGGCGGGCAAAATTTGGCTGAACAAGTATTGCAGGTCGCATCCGACCGACGGCTGAAGGATCTGGAGGCCGCTCGCACCGACCTGAGGCAACAATTTCTGCCCTATCTGGAAAGCCTGCCCGGTGAGGAACCGGCGCCGGAGTCAGAAAGCACCGATGCGTCGGCCATGCACACGGCGTTGGGGACTGCACTGCCCCCATTGGACAACCCCATACTGGAAGACTGGCTGGCCGCAATCACCAGCATCTACGAGGACCTGCGGGAATCGTCCAGTATCGAACCCGCAGCCTTCCTTCAAAGCTGCCAGGATATCGTCGAAGACTTCGCCGAACGTCTGGAACAGGGGGACGAAATCGACCCTGAGGCAGACTGGATACCGGGTGAGTTCGAAAAGGCCACCGACCTGCTGCTGTTGCTTCAGTTCGAAAGTGGCGATGCGCCGCTCAAGGACGCGATCAGCATCTTGGCGCAGCTGGGCGACAACCTGGCCTGGGCCGGAAGCAAGGTTTCCTCACCACAACCGAAAACCGGCACCTGACAATTTTCTCTTTAAAACTGATCTTGGATATCGCGAATCGAGCCCGGCAGAATCGGGCTTTTATTGTTTCTATTTCGTGGACCAAGAGCGTTTAGCGGACGATCAGTTCACACGCTTGACGAGCTGGAACACAACATATAGCCACACCACCCACCTCTGTTACTGTATGTAGTTTTTGATCAAAAACGATCCTTAGTGAAGCCATCAGGTGGCCCCAATAAAGTCAAATTTGAAACGTCTAACCGTTCTCAAGTGTTCTGCGGTTGTTTCTGGTTGTGAGTTCGAGGGCCATTTGCCCGGTTGTCATTACGCCGCAAAGTTTAGAACGGGTGGAAAGAATGAGCCGCAACCAGGCAGTCGGTGCATCGCACGACGAACCGAAAATTGAAGGATTGGAACCGGGCGCAAAGCTGTTGCGCGGCCAGTATGAAATCCTTCGTTATCTCAGCAACGGCGGATTTGGGATCACCTATCTGGCGCGCGACAGCCTGGAGCGCGATGTGGTGATCAAGGAATGCTATCCCGGTGCCCTCTGCCGCCGGAATGGCGATCTGGTGGAACCCAACGACCCTTCATATCAGGAAGATCTGCGCGCGATCATCGACCTGTTCATTCAGGAAGCCCGCAACCACGCGCGGCTTGTCCACCCCAATATCGTCGATGTGCATCAGGTGTTCGAAGACAATGACACCGCGTATATCGCCATGGACCTGATCCGGGGTTGCGACCTGCTGGATTACGTCGAGAACCCGGAAAACGATGGCGGGCCCGACTTTATCGTTCAGGTCACGGAAAAAATGCTGTCGGCCGTGTCCTTCATTCACCAAAGCGGCATGTTGCACCGCGACATCTCGCCCGACAACATTCTGATCGACGAAAATGGCGATCCTGTTCTGATCGATTTTGGAGCAGCCCGGGAACAGGCAGCACATCAGAGCGCGGCTCTTCTTACGCTTCGCGTGATCAAGGACGGCTATTCCCCTCATGAATTCTATGTGCGCGGGGCCGAGCAAGGCCCAAGCAGCGACCTGTATGTTCTTGCGGCCACCCTGTACCACGCGATCAGCGGCGAACGCCCCATAGATGGCCAGACCCGCCTGAACGCCTTCAACAGCAGCCAGGATGACCCCTACACTCCGTTGGCCGGTCAATTTGAAGGTTATCCCGAGGGATTTCTGGAAGCGATTGACAAGGCGATGGAAGTTCACGCCACGGATCGGTTGCAAAACGCGCTGGAGTGGTTGCGGATGTTCCGTGGTCCGAGCGTGATGTTCGACAGCTTTGCCTATCGTCCCGTTTCGGTCATCGTCGGCATGGACCGCAAAGATGACGAGGAAGAAAAAGCCCGCATCAAGGCCGAAAGCGAAAATGCCGAGGCGGTGGTTACCGCCCTACTGGCGGGCAACCAGGACATCGTTATCGGCAATGAGGATGACAAAGATTTGGCCAAATTCGCGCCCAAGGCCAACGAGCCGGTTGCGGTAGACACCGTTGTACAAAACCGGTCAGGCGGCAGCGGCAAAATGATTGCCGGCCTTGCCGTAGTCGCAGCACTTGCGGCAGGTGGTTACATCTTTATGGAGAGCAACAAGGGCACCGATATCTCCAGCACCACGGAAACAGCCACACCTGCGGCCGAAACGGCGGAACCTGCGGTAATTGCCGCGGAACCCGCCGAAGAAAAGACCGAAGTTGCAGCCGCCCCAGTCGAAGAACCCCCAGAGGTTGCGGCGCCGGTCAGTGCAGACACCACAGCAGTCGAGACCGTTCAGACCGAAACGGAAACAGCAGTTGTCACACCTGCCGAACCCGTCACCATACAGAAAGAAAACCCCCAGGAGCAGCCTGTCGAGCAGACACAGGCCAAACCGGCGGCCCTGAACGAGGCCGAAGCAAAGACCGCCGAGGGAACAGCGGAAACAGAAACACCCGCGGCCCCGGCGGCACCGGTTAACCTCGCTGAAACGCAAGTTGCATTCGCTCATTGGGACGTAGAAATTCCTTTTGCGACCGCCAAACGCCGCGCCTCGACCGGTAACGTGATCGCCGTTACCGAGGTTGATCCGTCGCTTGACATGGGCGTCATCGGTGAATGGGTCCAACGCGGTGCCGCGATTTTCACACTGAATGGCAACCCAGTGCGCTCGGATGTGACGTTTGCCGCCCAAGTTCTGGATGACCTAAAGGTCGATCCGGACGGCTATATCCGCGTATCTGCACGCTATCGCCCATTGGGCAAGACCCGCGCTCAGAACGGATTGCTGGCGTTGCCTGCTCATCGCAAGCTCGGGCTGGAGAATGGGTTTGCCTTTGATATCCGTCACAACGGTGACGGCTGGCAGACGGTTGTCACCAGTGCCCCTGCAGGTGAAGCAGGCGGCCTTCGGCAAGGGGATATTCTGCGGAATGAAACGCATACAGGTCTGGCCATTGACGGCCCGGAAAGCCTGGATGCTGTACTGGCCGATCTGGTCTCGGAAAATCAGCCCCAGGCACGGCTGACTGTGTTGCGCAACGGTGCGGACACGTCTGCCACCATGCCTTTGGCGAGGGAGTGATCGGACAGTTTGAAATGTGATCTGCCAGTGTGTGTTTGCTGAGGGTCGCGGGTCAAACCCGCAACCCTGACGGGAACCGGCCCGTCGCGGAAAGTTAAGTTAGTTCTCTGGTTTCTCAAATCGTAGGTGCCGCTGCGCATGTTGCGCGGAGGTGAGTAGCAGCCGCGCGGGACAGTCGTCCTGTGCCCAAAGTCAAAGGTGTCGACACCATGTTCAAATATAAAAGCCCTCTCAGCCGGCTTCTCGAAGGTGCCGGCAAAGCAAGAGAAACCGAAACCGAAGACGTTGCCGCCCCGGCGGAAGAAAGCCCGGAAAACAAGCAGCCGATCGCGGACTTCAACGCACTGCGCGCAGCGTTGGGCGGTGGAAACCTCTCGGCCGAAAGCTACGAAGAAGCCGATGAACTGATCCCTGAAGAAAAGATGCCAGAATTCGCTGAAGGCGAAACTGAAGTGGACTCCTCGGATGACGAAGCGCAGGTCGAAGTAGAAGACGCGGTCGCAGAACCGGAAGCTCCACAACCCGAAGAGGCACAGGACGATCAAGTTGTAACTCTGCACTTGACGACTGAAGTTACCGAAGTTGAGGCGGTTGAAGAAACCCCTGAGGCCGACGAAGCCGCAGTTGAAGTAATCGAAGACCCTGCAGAGCCGGAAATTCAACCGGAACCGGAAGCCGTGCAGTCACACGAACCTCAAGTGATGCAGGTCGCCGAACCGGAAATCGTCCAGGTGCCTGAAACGGAAGTTGCACAGGCCCCGGAGGTCGAGGAAACCCCGGCAGCGCCCGTTGCCGCCGATGATCGCCGCAGCCGCGTGAAGACAACCTTCCTGGGGTTTGAGCGTGCCGACACACATGTGCAGGATCTGATGGAAACGGCCGAACCGGTCGCCAAGTCCGAAGCTGCACAGGAGACCTTTCCTGTTGGCTGGCTGGTTGTCACGTCCGGCCCGGGTCGTGGTGCGTGCATCACGCTGACCGAAGGCTTGATGCAGATCGGCCGCAATGACGATCAGGCCATTCAGCTGGACTTCGGCGACACAGGTATTTCGCGCAGCAACCACGCCGTGATCGCCTATGACCCCGAAGATCGCAAATGCTACCTGGGGCACGGCGGCAAGGCCAATCTTGTGCGCCTGAACGGCAAGCCGGTGCTCAGCACTGTGGCTCTGTCCAGCGGCGACCTGATCCGGATCAGCGAAACTTCGATCCGTTTCGCTGCTTTCTGTGATGACGGCTTTGACTGGCGGGATTCCTGATAGATGCTGGCGACCCCGGCATATGATATTGCACTGATCCTGGATCAGGGTCAGCGCGACACGCAGGAAGATGCGATTGCATCGCGCATGTTTGACGCGTGCAACGCAGGTTACGTGATTGTGGCCGACGGAATGGGCGGTCACGCTGCAGGTGAAATAGCTTCGGAGTTGGTGATCGCCGCCTGGCGCGGGGCACTGGACGCCGAGCTTGAGACGGACACTCCAAGCGAAGCTAACCTGATCGACGCCCTGCCTCTGGCCGCCATGCAGGCCAATGCCGCTATCGCCAACCACAGCGAAGAACAGGGCGACGGATTCAACATGGGCTCGACCCTGCTGGGTCTTCTGCTGCTGGGCCAACGCGCGTTCTGGATTTCGATCGGTGACAGTCCGCTTTATTTGTTCCGGAATGGCCAGCTGACCCAGATAAATGAAGATCACTCGATGGCACCTGTGATTGACGCACAGGCCGCCGAAGGTGCTCTGACCCTGGCCGAGGCACAGGCTCACCCTGACCGTAATCAACTGACTTCGGTGGTTATGGGCGCCGCTATTCCTAAAGTCGATTGCCCTGAACAGCCTTTGAAGCTGGAAGCCGCTGATATCCTGATATTGGGCAGCGATGGGCTGCAATACCTCAACGACGCGGAAATTCGGTCCATCGTGACCGACAATGCGCAGGCCTTGGCACAGGATCTGGCGGATGCGTTGCTTCGCGCCCTGCAAGCCAAAAACGACCCCGATCAGGACAACGTATCAATCGCCGTGGTGAAACCGGCAATACCCTAACACAGGCAAAGCAACAGGACCCATGAGAAACCATCTGATCGTATCAAGTCTGGCTCTCGCAGCCGCGACGGGCGCGGCCTCGGCGCAAGAGGCGTGCAGTACCTATGAGATTCAGCGAGGCGACAGCCTCCGGGAACTGGCGATACAAGTCTATTCGACTGAAGACTATCGGTTTATATACGACGCGAACCGGGATGTCATCGGCTCGAACCCGAACATCATTCGGGTCGGCGATATTCTGACTTTCCCCTGCCTTGAAGAGGTCGGACGCGAGGCAGCAGTGCCGGATACCAAAGCCGGACGCATCGCCGCGGAAATGGCTGCCGAGTTGGTGAAAGCCGCAGAAGAGCGGGCCGAAAAAGCCATTGCCGACGCCGAAGCCCGCGTTGCAGCAGCCGAAGCCGAGGCCAAGAAGGCCAGCGAAGACGCTGTGATCGAGGCCAAAGCGGCGGCCAAAGAAGAAATTGAAGCCGCACGCGCCGAAGCTGCAGCGCTGATCCGCAACGCAGGCGACAATGAGCGGCCCGAGGTTCGGGATCGCCAGATTTTGCTGATCACCGGCGGAAATTATGCACCCTTCACGGATGAGGCACTGCCGAACCGAGGGTTATATACCTATCTGGTCGAAACCGCGATGCTGCGGGCCGCGCCCGAGCAATCCTACAAGATCCAGTTCGTCAACGACTGGTCGTCGCATCTGGATCTGCTTATGCCGACGCTGGCGTTCGACGCGACATTCCCCTGGTCGCGCCCCAATTGCGAAGAGGCCGAAGCCCTTTCCGACAAGGACCGTTCGCGGTGTGAGACCTACAATTTTTCCAACCCGTTCTACGAAGTTGTTGACACCTTCTTCGCCCGCGAAGGTTCGGGCTATGAACAGACACTGACCTACGCGGATTTCGCGGGCACCACGATCTGCCGCCCCGAAGGCTGGTCTCTGTCGCACATGGATGCGGTCGGCCTTTACGAGCCGGCGATCAAGTTGATGCGTCCGGTTTCGCCGGATGACTGCTTTCACGCCGTCATGGAAGGCACCGCCGACATCGTCGCCATCGAGGCACACCTGGCGGTCGAGGCAATCGGTCGGCTGGGTTACGAACACCGCATCATCGAAAACCCCAATCTGGCGGCGATCAAGTCGCTTAACATCATGACCCACAAGGACAATCCTGACGGGGAGGCAATCCTTGAGACGCTGAACCAGGGTCTGGCAATCATGCAGCAATCGGGCGAATGGCGCGACATCGTGTCGACCGCCCTGCGTCACCAAATGGAAAATGGCTAAGGCCGCAATCGGCCTGACACACAAGAAAGTCTGGAGGAAGTGGACATGTTTAATATTGATCTGAAGAAAGTGGTAATGTCGGCCACCGCCGTCACAGCACTGAGCGCAACCGCGGCGGCGGCACAGGAAGCCTGTACCAACTACACCGTCGAGGATGGCGATACGATGGCAACCATCGCCATCGCGGCTTATGGAACGTCGAACTATCAGCCGATCTTCAACGCGAACCGCAACGTCATTACGAACCCGAACGCACTGGAGCCGGGCCTGGTTCTGGCCCTACCCTGTGAGGACGGCAGCCTGCCCAACGGTCAGACCGCACAGGAAATCATCGCGGCGGAAGAACAGCGCGCGGCCAGCGTAAAGCGGTCGAGCGTCTACCAACCGCCGATCAAACTGGTCACCGGCAATGGCTGGGCGCCGTTTGCCGATGAATCGCTGAACGGCGGCGGTGCAATCACCCGCCTGGGCACCACTGCCCTGCAGCGTGGCGGCAACGCCCGCGACTATTCGGTCAGCTTCGTGGACGACTGGAACTCGCACCTGGAAACGCTGCTGCCTTTGGGGGCGTTTGACGTATCCATGGCGTGGAACATGCCCGACTGCACCAACCGCACCTACGAATGGTCGTGGGAAACTGAAGTGCGCTGCACCCAGTTCGACTCTTCCGTTCCGGTTTATGACATCGTGGTCGGGTTCTACACCCTGCCGGAAAGCAGCTATGCAAGCGCGACAACTTTTGAAGAGCTGAAAGGGTCCACCATCTGCCGCATGGACGGCTGGTTCATCCACGATCTGGAACAGGAAGGCTTGCATAACGGCGAATCCATGACCCTGATGCAACCCATCACCGCGCGCGAATGCCTCGACGCTGTTCTGACAGGTACCGCCGACGTCGCGACGTTCGAAGTTCAGTTGTTCTCGGACACCATGGTCGAAATGGGCCTGAACCAGAACGACATGGTGGAAAACCCCTTCGTGACCTCGCTGTCTTCGCTGCGCTTCATCAGCCACCGGAGCAACCCGTTCGGCAAGCAGTATCTGGCGATGCTGAACAAGGGCCTGAACGAAATGCGTGAATCCGGCGAATGGTACGCCATCGTTTCTGACACGCTGCGCGAGCACAACGAGAAACTTATGGCAGCGTCGAACTGATCCCTCGGTTCAGCTGATACACTGGGGCCGGTTCCGCAACCGGCCCCTTTTTTGTTCGTGATAACCCAGTGCCCTGGCCTGGACTTGGTGGTTGGGCGCCGCATCACGGAACTGAAAGAAGCCTAAGCTGATCGCCTTTTTGTCCTTTGTATCCGGGATTATTCTGGACACGGTGACCGTCGGACGGCGGGAAATGAAGCGGCTGCATTATCTCAGCCTGCCAGCGCCAATATCCAAATAACGGCACTCGGTCTGCTTTCGGACAAGCAAAAAACACCCCAACTACGGGAAACCCCCAATATCGGAAGCTGCCGGGTTTGATATTCTGACCCCAACAGCACCGGTGAGGCCTGAGCCTCTCCACTCACTTGAAAAGGGACTGACTTTGGGGGTCAGTCCCTTTTTACTTGTCTCATTGAATACTTACTATCCGTGAAGGGCCGCATCAGTGGGCGCGGCCCGGATAATCTTACCCGATAATGGCGTTCAGCGTCGCGCTGGGGCGCATAACTGCAGCTGCCTTCGTCGGATCTGCGTGATAGTATCCACCCAGATCGGCAGGCGCGCCTTGCGCCGCAGCCAGTTCCGACAGGATTTGCTCTTCCTTGTCGGCCAACTCTTTGGCAACCTGGGCAAAATCGGCGGCCAGATCGGCGTCATCGGATTGCGCAGCCAGCGCCTCGGCCCAATATCGTGCAAACCAGTAGTGGCTGTCGCGGTTGTCAGGCTGGCCAACCTTGCGGCTTGGCGATTTGTTGTTGTCCAGAATGCCTTGCGTGGCCGCTTCGGCCGCTGAACCCAGAACCCCGGCCTTAGCATTGCCTTTGCTGTCGGCCAGGAAGTTCAGCGATTCACCCAGCGCACAGAACTCACCCATCGAGTCCCAACGCAGGTGGTTCTCTTCCACCAACTGCTGCACGTGTTTGGGCGCCGAGCCACCCGCGCCGGTTTCAAACAGACCGCCGCCATTCATCAGCTTGACGATCGACAGCATCTTGGCCGAGGTGCCCAGTTCCAGGATCGGAAACAGGTCGGTCAGGTAATCGCGCAGCACGTTGCCAGTGATCGCGATGCTGTCCTTGCCTGCTGTAATGGTCTGCAGCGACTGACGGGTAGCCTCACGCGGGGCCATGATCAGGAACTTGTCCGCAACGCCAGCCGCCTCAAGCGCCGGTTTGACGTATTTGATCAGCTCTGCGTCATGGGCGCGGTTTGCGTCCAACCAGAAGATCGCCTCGGAACCGGTCAGGCGCTGACGATCCTTCGCCAGCTCAATCCAGTTCTCGATCGGAGCCTTTTTGACGGTGCAGGAGCGCCATATATCGCCCTTTTCGACCTCATGCGAATGCAGCGTCTCACCATTGGCCAGTACGATACGGATCGTGCCATCGGCGGGTGCTTGGAAGGTAGTCGGGTGCGAGCCGTATTCTTCCGCCTTCTGCGCCATCAAGCCAACATTGGCCACGGCACCGGCAGTTGCCGGGTTCAGCGCGCCGTTGGCTTTGAAGAAGTTGATGGCCTCATCATAGACGGGCGCATAGCAGCGGTCGGGTATCACACAATTGGTATCACCCTTCGCACCGGTCTCGTCCCAACCCTTGCCGCCTGCACGGATCACGGCGGGCATCGACGCGTCGATAATCACGTCCGACGGGACGTGCAAGTTGGTGATGCCCTTGTCGCTATCGACCATGTACATCGACGGACGGTCCGTCTTGATCGCGTCGATCGCGGCCATGATGTCGGCGTTGCCCTTCACGCGATCCAGAAGATCACCCAGACCAGAGTTCGGGTTCACGCCCAAAGCGTCCAGTTCCGCGCCGAACTTCTCGAACACCGGTGCCAGCCATGCCGTGACCGCATAGCCGAAGATGATCGGGTCCGAGACCTTCATCATCGTCGCCTTCATGTGCAGCGAGAACATGGTGCCATCTTTTTTAGTGTCCTCGATGGCGTCCGCCAGGAACGAAGACAGCGCCTTGACCGACATGAAGGTCGCGTCGGCAACAGTGCCTTCGGCCAGAGGCCAGGCATCTTTCAGAACGATCACGCTGCCGTCCTTGCCAACAAATTCGATCTTGGCATCACCCGCCTGAGCAGCCGTGATAGTTGCCGAATTCTCATTCGCATAGAAATCGTTGCCAGACATGGAAGACACTTTGGTTTTGCTGTCCGACACCCACTCACCCATCGAATGCGGGTTCTTCTGAGCGTAGTTCTTGACCGCACGGGCCGCGCGACGATCCGAGTTGCCCTCACGCAGTACCGGGTTAACAGCCGAACCTTTGATGGCATCATAACGTGCGCGGATCGCCTTTTCCTCATCGGTCGAAGGCTCTTCGGGATAGTTCGGAATATTGTAGCCCTGCGATTGCAGCTCTTCGATGGCTGCAACCAGCTGCGGGACCGACGCCGAAATATTCGGCAGCTTGATCACATTGGCATCCGGCGTCTTCACCAGCTCACCCAGTGCGGCCAGATCGTCTGTGATGCGCTGATCTTCGGTCAGGTTCTCGGGGAAGGTTGCCAGAATGCGGCCCGCCAGCGAAATATCCTTGGTGCCGACACTCACGCCAGCGGCCGAAGCGAACTTGCGAATGATGGGCAGGAACGATGCGCTCGCCAGCTCCGGCGCTTCGTCTACAATGGTATACAATATATCGAAGTTCGATTTTTCTGCCATATTCCCTTACCTTTTTTAAGCCTTTCAGGGGCGTGCGATCCAAGAGTTGATGCCACATCAACGTGGCGCGGCAGGGGCACGATCAGGATGCTGCCCCTTGGTTACTCTGATTTGACAGGGCCTCCCATAAAACAGGATGGCCCCGGGATCAATCACCGGAACGCGCGCAAATTGACACGGGGTTGGGTGAACCAGATGAAACGGCGCAGAAAAAGGGTCGGCCTTGCTGCCTCAGACGCCCCAGGTGTCGCTCAGACGATAGCCGCCCGGCCAAGGGTCATCGGGATCCAGCATGTGTTGGTGAATGCCGGTAATCCAGCCCTGGCCGCTGATCTCCGGGACAATAGCCGCGCGATCGCCCAGCCGTGTTGCCTCGACGATTCGACCGGTAAAACGCGAACCGATGATGGAAATGGCTTCGAACGTTTGGCCGACCTGCATCTGTCCTTTGGCGGCCATCAACGCCATGCGTGCCGAGACCGCCGTGCCGGTAGGTGAGCGATCGACTTTACCCGGTTGAATGGCCACGGCGGACTTGCCGCGCACCCCTTCGGGAGCTTCCTCCAAAGGACCGCAGAGGGCACAGAAGGAGATGTGATCCCAATCCGGGTTTTCGGGATGGGAAAAACCAATCTGTTCATTCGCCGCATTTGTGATTGCAACACCCATACGCGCGATATCACGCGCCTCGTCTTCGGTGATCTCAAAGCCCAGAGCGGCGGCATCGACGACGACGAAACTGTCGCCTCCAAAGGCCGTATCGACCTGCAACGTTCCCACGCCCGGAACTTCGAGTGGAACGCCAAGCTTGTCGGCAAAGCTGGGCAGGTTCTGCACAAAGATACGTCTGGCCTTGCCGCCCTCGCACTCGGCCCGGACACGGACCAGGCCGCCGGGCGCTTCCAGTGTCAGATGGGTTTCGGGCTCCTGCATCGGGACGATGCCGCCATCCAGCAACACGGTCGATACGCAGATCGAATTCGATCCGGACATCGGCGGCGTATCTTCAGGTTCCATGATGATAAAACCCGCATCAGCGTCAGGATGTTTGGGCGGCACCAGCAGGTTTACATGGCGAAATACTCCGCCCCGCGGTTCGTTCAGGACAAAACTTCGTAAGGTCTGATCTTTTGCGATGAACGAACGCTGGTCCCACAGCGTTTCACCCGGGGGCGGCGCGACACCGCCAACGATCACATCCCCGACCTCGCCTCCGGCATGGGCTGAAATCACATGAATTGTCTTCACGCTGCGCATGAGGGCTCCTTAAAACCGGGTGGCAGAAAAAGGATCAGGGGAAATCTCAGGAGTATCATCGACAAGCAGGTCGGCGACCATTTCAGCGGTCCCTGCTGACTGTGTCAAACCCAGATGACCATGGCCAAACGCATAAATCACATTGCGGGAACGGCGTGCAGGGCCGATCACCGGAATACTGTCGGGCAGCGACGGGCGGAATCCCATCCATTGCGTACCACCTTCGGTCCTGAGCCCCGGCAGGAACTGCGTCGCCTTTTGCAAAAGGGTTTCCGCCCTCCGGTAATTCGGTGGCAGTTTCAGCCCACCAAGCTCGACAGCCCCCCCGATGCGCACGCCGCCGTTGATGCGACTGGCCACGAATCCGTGGCGGGAAAAGGTCAGATGCATCCGCAGATCGAAGGCGCCCTCGGGCAGGGTCGTGTTATAGCCGCGCTCGGTCTCCAGAGGAATGTGATCGCCCAGAGTGCGCGCCAGTTCATGCGACCACGCACCGGAAGCGACGACAACCTTGTCGGCCTCAACTGTTCCACCGGCATGGCTCAGTTGCACCGATGTGTCCCAGGGAGTAACGGCGCGAATTTCAATTTGCTCGATCCGGCCGCCGCGATGCAGAAACGCTTGCGCCAGATGGCCTACCCAAGTTTTTGGATCGACCGTGTTCATCCAACCCGGTGTGAAACCGGCATGAGTAAAGCGGGGGCTGAGACCAGGCTGCAACTCGGCAATGGCTTCACGGTTTTCCAGCAGTTCAAACGCGATCCCGTGACAGCGGCGTGTTTCCCATCCAGGCAGGCTGGCACGAAACTCTGCCTCGCCTTCGTAAAGCTGCATCTGACCATCCCACTGAATCAGCGCCTCGCCATCGACGTCCGAAATCAGACGCTCCAGCGCAGCGCCCGACAGGCGCATGAGGCCCGCCTGTGCGGCCAGAAGCTCGTGATACCGGCGCGGACGGCTGGCCTGCCAGAACCGCATCATCCAGGGCGTGATCTTCAGGGCATATGCAGGGGGAATTGACAAAGGCCCCAGCGGATCCAGCAACCATTTAGGTGCCTTGCGCATGATGCCCGGCGTCGCCAGCGGCTCGACCTCGGTCAGGGCAAACGCTCCGGCATTGCCGGCAGAAGCCTGCGCCGCGACGCCTTCGCGGTCCAGCACGCGGACATTATGACCCCGACGCTGCAGCTCAAGCGCAGTTGTTATGCCGATGACACCGGCACCGATTATCACCACGTCCGAATGCGTCACGTCGCAATCCCATCTTTGAACGGATCATTTTCGGCAAAGATCAGCTTCGCCTCGGCCATGACATGGGCCTGCCCGGTAATCGAGGGAATGACACCTCCATTCGGGCCCGGCTGATAAGACAGGCGATAGGTGCTTCCGATCACAGATTCCTGCACGATCTCCTCGCCCGGGGCCAGTTTTCCATCCGCCGCCAAACAGGCCAGCCGTGCCGAACTACCGGTGCCGCAGGGCGAGCGGTCGTAATTGTCATCCGGACACAGAACAAAGTTGCGGCTATGAACGCCATCCGTCGAAGACGTTCCCTGAAAGATCACATGATCAACGGGTTCACCTTGTTCGCCGCCAATACCCTGCGCGATCGAGGCTTCGCGGATGGCCACGGCCATATTCGTCAGCTTTGCGATATTCCCGACACAAACCGGAATTGGGCTGGGATCGACAATAAAGAACCAGTTGCCACCATAAGCCAGATCGCCCGTCACTGGCCCGTACTCTGGCACGTCCATGGTGGCTGAGCGCTGTACCCGGCGGCTTTCGATGTTTGTGACGGTCACCGTGTTTGCGTCATGCAATTCGACCGTCACCACCCCCGCAGGAGTTTCGATGCGATGGGTGCCCTGCCCGATCCGACCCAAGTGGGCCAATGTCACGGTCAGACCAATGGTGCCATGACCACACATGCCAAGCACTGCGTCAACGTCAAAATAGATCACGCCGGTCACACAAGTCGGATCAACCGGTTCGACCAGCAATGCGCCAACCATGGCCGGTTGCCCGCGCGGCTCGAGCATGATGGAGCGGTAAAACTCCTCATGCTCGGTTGCCAGTCGCCGGGCTCGTTCCGCAATGGAGCCATTGCCCAGATCAGGTGCGCCATCCAGGATCACCCGCGTGGGCTCGCCCCCGGTATGGCTGTCGATCACATGCATTCAGCGATCACCCCGCCCTGCGCTGACCAGTCGGCGAACCAGTTTTTGAACAGTTCATACTGCTGTTCACAATAGTTGCGCTGTGCATCATTCAACTCATCGCTTTCGTTAAAGTGCAGGCGGTATTCCGGTTCACCGTTCAGCACTAACAGATGCTTGTAATAGAGCACCAGATCGGGGCCTTCGTCAAAGCTGGAAAGAACATGGAACGCCTCGGTCAATTCCTGAGCGCACAAACGGGCCTCGGCGCTTCCGGTGGCGGCTTTTTGCGACAACGCCGCCAGCAACAGCGCCTCGCGCGGCAGCGCATTGCCGATTCCGGTGATCGAACCGGTCGCGCCGCAGTTTACAAAGCCATGAAAGACTTCGGTATCGACGCCTACCATCAGGGTCACGTTGTCATCCTGACTGGTGATGTTCTCTGCTGCGTAGCGCAGATCATCCTTGCCACCGAATTCCTTGAACCCGATCAGATTGGAGTGTTCGGCCCGCAGCGCAAAGAACAACTCGGCGCGGGTGGCGAATCCGTAATAGGGGCTGTTGTAGATCACGGCAGGAATGTCGGGCGCCGCAGTCAGAATATCCCTAAAATGGTTCTTCTGCGCCGCCGGCGAACTGCCACGTGACAGAACGCGCGGGATCACCATCAGGCCGGCGGCGCCCACTTTTTGCGCGTGGGCGGCATGGGCCACGGCGGATTTTGTGTTAATGGCCCCGGTGCCCACGACAACCGGAAGTCCGGCGGCTACCAGACGCTCGACCCCCTCCATCCGCTGTTCGTCGGTCAGCAGGGGCCAATCCCCCATCGAACCGCAATAGACAACCGCCGACATCCCTGCATCGATCATCTCCTGACCCTTGCGGACCAGTGCGTCATAATCCGGTTTGCGGTCCGGTGTGCAGGGCGTCATGAGGGCGGGCATGGTGCCGGTGAAGACATTTTTTGGCATGGGGCAAATCCTTTGGAAGCAGCGTTTCGTACGGCAGGAGGAAATCAGGTCAGAGCCGTTTCGAATCGGAATAACGGATATTGGATACAAAATCCATAAAAATTCTGCGCCAAAGCAAAACGCGCCGAACCGGTGGCTCGACGCGCTGTTTGATCAGGGTTTGGGTGTCAGATTCAGCGCAGGCGCTGCCCGGTTTCGGGGTCGAACAGTAATGCGCGGTCAGGTCGGACCGAAATGCCAATTCGCTCGCCCTGCGTGCTGCGTTGATCGTCGCGTTCTTCGACAATCAACCGGTCGCCATTCGGCGTTACCAGGTAAGAATACGACACCCCGCCAAGCGCTTCGGTCAGGTCAACGGTGCAGGTCTCGCTGCCGCGGTCAATCTGGATATGCTCTGGCCGAATGCCCAGCGTGACCTTGTTGGCCCCCGAAGGCACGGACGCCGTAACCGGAATCGACTGATTGAGTGCAGGATGACTGACCTGACCATCAACAACATCGCATTCTAGAAAATTCATCGCGGGCGAGCCAATGAAACCGGCCACAAACCGATTGTCCGGATCACGGTACAAATCCATCGGAGCGCCGACCTGCTCGATCCGCCCGTCCCGCAGCACGACGATCTTGTCGGCCATGGTCATCGCTTCGACCTGATCGTGCGTGACATAAATCATCGTGGCGCCGATTTCGTTGTGCAGTCGCGCAATCTCAACCCGCATCTCGACCCGCAACTCGGCATCGAGGTTCGAAAGCGGCTCATCAAACAGGAACACTTCGGGCCCGCGAACAATGGCGCGCCCGATGGCCACCCTTTGCCGCTGGCCACCCGACAAAGCCTTCGGCTTGCGTTTCAGGTACTGGTCCAGCTTCAGAATTTCCGATGCCTCGTGCACCTTCCTGTCGATTTCGGTTTTCGAGACGCCATTCATGCGCAAACCGAAGCCCATGTTTTCCGCCACCGACATGTGCGGGTAGAGAGCATAGGTCTGAAACACCATTGCCACGCCACGTTTGGCCGGGTCCATATGGGTTACATCCCGCGAACCGATGTTGATTTGCCCTTCGGTCGTTTCCTCAAGCCCGGCGATCATGCGAAGAAGGGTGGACTTGCCGCAACCTGACGGACCCACAAATACGCAGAATTCACCATCTTCGATCTCAAGTTCTATGCCGTGAATGACCTGTGTCTGGCCGTACCGCTTGATCGCGCCGTTTAGTGTAACTCCGGTCATGTCGCATGCATCCTGTCTTTGCGGGTGGTCCTACGGGATTCTGGGAATTGCCATGCCTGAGCTTCGGCACCGATCTGATCGGCCACATGGCGGACACGGGGAATCCAGGCTTCGAGCTGGGTGAAATCCATCCGTTCCGTGAAGCCGGTTACGGAAATTGCGCCCAACATGCGCCCGCCCGAAGTCAGGATCGGGCATGCGATGCAGATGATGCCGGGCTCGTGCTCTTCATCGTCGATCGCATATCCGCGCTGCCGGATCAGTTCCAGATCCGCGCGCAGCGCCTGTTCCGAGGTCAGTGTCTTGTCGGTAAACCGGTGATAGCTTTGTTGCGACACCGCCTTGGTCAACGCCTCGTCATCCAGATGCGCCAACATCGCCTTGCCGACGCCTGTGCAGTATGCGGGGCCGACTTTGCCAGCTTGCGAGAACATTTCGACCGGCTGCGCTGCGTTACGTTTGTCGACATACAAAACCTGACTGGAATCAAGCTGTGCAAGGTGAACTGTTTCCCCTGTTTCCTGACTTAGCGCGTCGAGAAACGGGCGGGCAATCGGGGCCAGTGAGCTTTGGGTCCAGGCATCATGCGCCAACCGCACCAACCTCAGGCCAGGTGCATAGGTCTGACGGTCGGGATCGTAGGACAACATCCTTTGGTGGGTCAGCGATTGCAGAAACCGGTACAACGTCGCCTTGGGGAAACTGCTGTTGTCCAGCAGCTCCGCGAAACGGACCGGGCGTCCGAATGCAGCCACCTGATCCAGCACATCGCATGCTTTCCCAATTGTTCCTTCACCTGCCACGGGCGCTTTTCTCCTCCGTTTGCCCACGGCCGACAGCACGTGGGTCTTGACAAGACTAACCGAGTCGATGTGTAGTTTTCAATATATAAAACTAAGTTTCACTATGTGGAACCTAAATGTGGAAGCTAAGGGAGGAAACCATGCATTCCATCTACAAGCGCACAACGGCCGCGCTGGCCATGAGCGTTGCACTTGCCGTTCCGGCCTATGCCGAACTCACTGGTGAGCTGCGGATTTTCCTGGACACATCCAACCCGGCGCCGCGCGCGACGATGGAAGCGATGATCGGCCGCTTCGCTGAAAAGCACCCGGGGCTGGAAATCGAAACCACAGTGATCGACCGCGAGGCGTATAAGACGCAAATCCGCAACTTCCTGACCGCCGACACGCCGGACGTTGCCACGTGGTATGCCGCCAACCGCATGAAGCCTTACGTCGAAGCAGGCCTGTTCGAGGATGTTTCGGACCTATGGGCCGAGCCTGAGATTGCTGGAAACCTCGCCTCGACCAAGGGCGCGATGACCATCGATGACAAGCAATGGGGTGTACCCTACACCTACTACCAGTGGGGAGTTTATTACCGCAAAGACATCTTTGATGAGTTGGGCCTTAGCGAACCCACCACCTGGGAAGAGGAACTGGCCAACTGCCAGAAAATCGTCGACTCAGGCCGCGCCTGCTATACCATCGGCACCAAATTCCTGTGGACTGCAGGCGGCTGGTTCGACTACCTGAATATGCGCACCAACGGCTTCGACTTCCACAACCAGCTTGCCAATGGCGAAATCAGCTGGGAAGACGACCGGGTCAAACAAACCTTCGCCAACTGGAAACAGTTGATCGACATGGGCGCGTTCATCGACAATCATCAGACCTATAGCTGGCAAGAGGCTCTTCCCTTCATGGTAAACGGCGAAGCGGCTGCATATCTGATGGGGAATTTCGCTGTCGCGCCGCTAAGGGATGGCGGCCTGACCGACGATCAGCTGGACTTCTACCAGTTCGTGTCCATCAACCCTGATGTCGAAATGGCTGAAGATGCCCCGACAGATACATTCCACATTCCTGCGAATGCATCGAACAAGGAAGCAGCGCGTGAGTTCCTGCGCTTTGTGGTCTCTGCGGAAGAGCAGACCGAAATCAACAATGGCTCGAACCTTGGGCAATTGCCGGTAAACGCACAATCCTCGGTGGATGATGACAAGTTCCTCCAGCAGGGCTTCCAGATGTTGTCGTCGAACAGCCCGGGCGGGGTGGCGCAATTCTGGGACAGGGATGCACCGGCGGAAATGGCAAAAGTGTCTATGGAAGGCTTCCAGGAATTCATGGTCAAACCGGACAATCTGGACCGTATCCTGGCCAAGCTGGAACGCGCACGTGAGCGCATTTACGAAAACTAATCCGGTCGGGCCGGGCACACGCCCGGCCTGCACCTGAACCTGTGCAAGGCGGGTGCCAACCTGCCTTGCTCCTTCCACCTAAACCATGAGTATCCGCATGTCTGCCGTCGACGTCCCCGAACAGGAAAGCTGGTTTCACAGAAATCAGCAGCGCATCGCGCCCTGGCTGTTTCTGGCCCCCGGCCTGCTGTTCTTTATGGTCTATGTGATCATTCCGGTGTTTCAGTCCTTTAATCTGTCGCTTTATGAATGGGACGGTCTTGGTGCGGCTGAATATGTCGGGTTCCGCAACTACGAGGATTTGTACTGGGAATGGGTTGACCGGGATGCATTTTACATCTCTCTCAAAAACAACCTGATCTGGCTGATCCTGTATCTGGCTGCGATTCCCGCCGGCTTGTTCATTGCGCTGTTCCTGAACCAGACGGTCCGGGGCATTCGCCTCTACAAGTCGCTTTTCTTCTTCCCGTTTGTCATCTCTCAGGTCGTTGTGGGCCTCGTCTTTACATGGTTCTACGATCCGACTTTCGGACTTCTCAACGAGTTCCTGGGGTTTTTCGGCGCCGGACCCCTGAATGTCCTGGGAGACGAACGTTTTGTCACCTATGGCATCATCTTGGCGGGCCTCTGGCCTCAAACCGCGTATTGCATGATCTTGTATCTCACCGGTTTGAATGCCGTGGACCCCGAACAGATCGAAGCCGGGCGTCTTGATGGGGCCAAAGGCATGCGGATGCTCTGGCACATCATCCTGCCGCAACTGCGGCCCGCTACTTTCATCGCCTTCGTTGTCACAATTATCGGTGCTCTGCGCAGCTTTGACCTGATCTCAATCATGACGCAGGGCGGCCCCTTCGGTTCCTCCCGTGTCTTGGCTTACTACATGTTCGAGGTCGCCCTGTCCGAATACGGCTTCCGCATGGGGTACGGCGCGGCCATCGCGGTCATCCTGTTCCTGATCATGCTGTGCTTCATCGCTTATTTCCTCTGGTCAATGTACCGCGAAGAGAAGGGGCACTGAGATGTTTCCCAAACCCATCGAAAAACAACCCCGCTCGGCGCAGATTACCTATCAGGCCATGCTGCCCCTGGCGCTGCTTCTGTGGCTGGGGCCTTTGCTGGCCGTCGCGCTGTTCTCCGTCAAACCGGCAGCGGATTTCACCAACGCAAACTACTGGGGCATGCCCTCCAGCTTTGAAGGCGCGTTCAACTACGGTCAGGTATTCTTCAACTCGGACATGCCGCGCTATCTGCTGAACTCGTTCATGATCACCATCCCAACGGTTATCGGAGCGGTCGCGCTCAGCTGCATGACGGGGTTTGCGCTGGGGATCTACAAATTCAAGTCAAACATCTGGATCTTCTTCATGTTCGTGGCTGGCAACTTCGTGCCGTTCCAGATCCTGATGGTTCCCGTGCGCGACCTGACGCTGCAACTGGGTCTCTACAACACCAAAACCGGGCTTGTGCTGTTCCACATCGCCTTCCAGACCGGGTTCTGCACACTCTTCATGCGCAACTTCATCCGCGCCCTGCCCTTTGAACTGATCGAGGCCGCCCGTGTCGAAGGTATCAGCGAATGGCGCATCTTCTGGTACGTCGTCCTACCGCTGATGAAACCCGCTATCGCTGCCCTCAGCGTCCTTATCTTCACGTTCATCTGGAACGACTATTTCTGGGCCGTGGTCCTGACCCAAGGCGCAGAAAGCCAGCCCGTGACAGCCGGTATCACAAGTTTCAACGCTCAGTTCCGGGCCGCCTACCAGTTGATGAGCGCAGGCTCGATCGTCGCCGCTTTGCCGCCTGTGGCCATGTTCTTCCTCATGCAGAAACACTTCATCGCGGGTCTGACCCTCGGAGCTGTCAAATGACCAAAATTACCTTTATCGGCGCGGGTTCCACGATCTTCATGCAAAACATCCTGGGTGACGCGCTGCTGACCCCCGCGCTTTCCGACAGTCATTTTGCACTGATGGATATAAACCCGGTGCGCCTGGCGGAAAGCGAGGCCGTGGCAAGGGCGATGATCCGTTCGGTTGGAACCGGCGCGACCGTTTCCACCCACACCGACCGCCGGTCGGCCCTGGATGGGGCGGATTTCGTAATTACCGCGTTCCAGGTCGGGGGATATCAGCCCTGCACTGTCACCGATTTCGAGATTCCCAAGCAATACGGCTTACGTCAGACCATCGCCGACACGTTGGGGGTTGGCGGCATCATGCGCGGGCTACGGACCGTTCCGGTTCTCTGGGACGTGGCGCAGGACATGATGCAGCTTTGTCCCGACGCGACGCTGCTGCAATACGTCAACCCGATGGCGATCAATACATGGGCCCTGGCGGAAAGATTCCCGACGCTGAAACACGTGGGCCTCTGCCATTCGGTCCAGAACACGGTCGAGGAACTGGCCCACGATCTGGACTTGCCCAAAAGCGATATCCGCTACCGGGTGGCCGGCGTCAATCACGTCGCCTTCTTCCTGCGGCTCGAGTACGAGGGGCGCGATCTCTACCCAGCCCTGCGGCAAGGCTACGCCACCGGGAAGCTTCCCAAAGCCCCTCTTTTGATGCCGCGTTGCCCCAACAAGGTACGCTACGAGGTGATGGACCATTTGGGCTATTTCTGCACGGAAAGCTCCGAGCATCTGGCCGAATACGTTCCGTGGTTCATCAAGGACGGGCGCGACGATCTGATCGAGCAGTTCTCGATTCCGCTGGACGAATACCCGACCCGGTGCGAGGAACAGATCGCCGATTGGCAGCAGAAGGCAAAAACTCTGACTGATGGGGGCAACATAGACGTGATCCGCAGTCACGAATTCGCCGCCGACCTCATGAACGCCATCATCACAGACGAACCTTATACGGCCTACGGCAACCTGCCAAACACCGGCCAGATTCCGCAACTTCCATTGGGCGCGGCGGTGGAAACGCCATGTCTGGTGGACAGCAACGGTGTTCAGCCTTCGATTGTGGCTGATATTCCGCCACAACTGATCGCCCTGATGCGCACTCAGATCAACGTGCAGGAATTGACCGTCCGCGCCCTGACCGAGCAGAACCCGGAGCTTATCTATCACGCGGCCATGATGGACCCACACACCGCAGCGGAACTGGACCTGCGGCAGATCCGAGGCCTGGTTACCGATCTGCTGACTGCCCATTCCGACTGGCTTCCCGATTGGTGCCGCCCGGCCCGCGCGGCCTGACCTTCATCTTTTCACAAATACTCAAACCCAACCCGAACCACGAAAAGCAAAACAAGAAATGAAAAAGCGCCGCTCACAACACTGGTACGGAAAACTCGACAAAGATGGGTTCATCCATCGCTCCTGGATGAAAAACCAGGGATTTCCTGATCATGCCTTTGACGGGCGCCCGATCATCGGCATTTGCAACACCTGGTCTGAATTGACACCCTGCAATTCAGGCCTGCGCGATCTGGCCGAGGGCGTGAAACGCGGCGTTTGGGAGGCCGGTGGCTTTCCCGTCGAATTCCCGGTGATGTCGCTGGGCGAAACCCAGATGAAGCCCACCGCTATGCTGTTCCGCAATCTGCTGGCGATGGATGTCGAGGAATCTATCCGCGCCTATGGCATCGACGGCGTCGTGTTGCTGGGCGGTTGCGACAAGACCACGCCGGGCCAGTTGATGGGTGCGGCCTCGGTTGATCTGCCCTCGATCGTCGTCAGTTCGGGCCCGATGCTGAACGGCAAGTATCGCGGGCAGGATATCGGTTCCGGCACCGACGTGTGGAAATTCTCCGAGGCTGTACGCGCGGGGGAAATGACCCTGCAGGATTTCATGAACGCAGAATCCGGCATGTCCCGCAGCGCCGGCGTCTGCATGACCATGGGCACGGCCTCGACCATGGCGTCTCTGGTCGAGGCTATGGGCATGTCGCTGCCCACCAACGCCGCCCTGCCCGCCGTGGATGCCCGCCGCATGGCGCTGGCGCATCTGACCGGCAAGCGGATTGTCGAGATGGTCGACGAAGACCTCAAACCCTCGGACATCCTGACCAAAGAGGCGTTCGAGAACGCCATTCTTGCCAATGCCGCCGTGGGCGGCTCGACCAACGCGGTGGTTCACCTGCTGGCGCTGGCCGGTCGCGTCGGTGTGGACCTGGGCCTTAAGGATTTCGAAATCGGATCCGAAATTCCCCTGCTAGTGAACTGCATGCCTTCGGGAAAGTACTTGATGGAGGATTTCTGTTACGCAGGCGGCGTTCCGGTTGTTCTGAACGAGCTCAAACCCTTTCTGCGCCCGGCCAGAACGGTTTTGAACAAGGATATTTCCGCCCATTACGAGGGTGCCGAATGCTTCAACACAGACGTCATCCGTCCCTTTGCCGATCCGGTGAAACCCGCCGCGGGCCTGCGGGTTCTTCGCGGCAATCTTGCACCCAACGGTGCCATCGTGAAGCCTTCGGCGGCCACGGACGCTCTGCTTGAAACCGAAGGCGAGGCATATGTTTTCGAGAATATCGAAGACCTGAAGGCCAATATCGACCGCGACGATCTGCCGGTGACGCCCGAAACTATTCTGGTCCTCAAAGGATGCGGCCCCAAAGGTTATCCGGGGATGCCCGAGGTCGGAAACATGCCGATCCCCGCCAGGCTAGTGAAAGAGGGCGTGCGCGACATGATCCGCATTTCCGACGCCCGCATGTCCGGCACCGCATATGGCACTGTCATCCTGCATGTCAGCCCCGAGGCGCAGGCCGGAGGCACGCTGGGCTTGGTCAAAAGCGGTGATCGCATCCGGGTTTCCGCCAGCAAGGGCGAACTGGAGCTGTTGGTCGATGAAAAGGAGCTGGACGCCCGTCGTGCCGCGTGGCAACCGGACGACCCCCATTACACCCGCGGCTACGCGAAACTTTATATCGACCACGTGCTACAGGCCGATCAGGGAGCAGACCTTGATTTCCTTGTCGGCAAAGACACCCGCCTTGTGACCCGAGAGAGCCACTGATGACCCAAACCGCCACATTTCACGACCTCAACGGCGCGTCCGTTTTCATCACCGGCGGCGGATCGGGCGTCGGAGCATCCCTGACCGACGGGTTCCTCGCACAGGGCGCAAATGTTGCCTTCATTGGCCGCTCGGACGCCAGCGCTTTTGTCGACGAGATGCAGGAGAAGCACGGGCGCGCACCGCTGTTTTTGCAGGGCGACATCACCGATACAGAGTTGCTGCACGCGACCATGGCAAAAGCCGCCGAGGCTTACGGGCCGATCAAGGTGCTGGTCAATAACGCCGCGAACGACAAACGGCATGGACTGTCCGAAACCACCACGGAGTTCTGGGACTGGATGATCGAGGTGAACCTCAAGGCTTATTACTTCGCCTGTCAGGAGGCCGCGCGGCAAATGCAGGAGGCCGGCGGGTCGATCATCAATTTCTCTTCAATCAGCTACATGATGGGCAACGCGGGATATCCGATCTACACCACATCGAACGCCGGGATCACGGGGATGACAAGGTCGCTTGCGCGCGAGTTGGGTCCGCAGAAAATCCGCGTGAACGCGCTGGCCCCCGGTTGGGTTCTGACGCAGAAACAGCTGGACATGTGGGCCACGCCCGAGGATTTGGCGGCACATATGGAGCGCCAATGTCTGAAAGAGCATCTGACACCGGACGACATGATTGCGCCGACACTGTTTCTGGCTTCGGACGCCAGCCGCGCGATGACGGGGCAGTGCATGGTGGTCGATGGCGGCGTCGTTGTTACGGGGTGAGAACATGAACACAGAATGGATCGCGGTTGATTGGGGAACCTCCCATCTGCGCGCCTGGACAATGCAAGGCGATTCCGTGCTGGATCACGCCCAATCTGACCGAGGCATGTCACGTGTTGCGGGGCGCGATTTTCAGCAGGTCCTGCTGGACCTGATTGGAGGCTGGCTTGGCGCCGGCCCGACCGATGTGGTTGCCTGCGGCATGGTTGGCGCCCGGCAGGGTTGGGTCGAGGCCCCCTACTCTGCGGTTCCGTCCGCGCCGCTTCCGGACATGCCAATCCGTGTGCCGGGCACTGATCCGAGTATTCGCGCGTTTGTGGTGCCGGGACTAAAACAGAACGACCCCGCCGATGTCATGCGCGGCGAAGAAACCCAGATCGCAGGATTTCTGGCAACACATCCAAACTGGGACGGTGTGATCTGCCTGCCCGGGACACACACGAAATGGGTTCAGGTCAGCGCTGGCGAGGTCGTCAGTTTCCGCACGTTCATGACTGGCGAAATGTTTGATCTGCTTCAGGGACAATCGGTCCTGCAACACTCGGTTGGCACCGGCTGGGATGATGCCGCTTTTGCGGAAGCCGTAACAGACATCCTTTCAAAGCCGGAGCAGATGGCGGCCCGTCTGTTCGGCCTGCGCGCAGCCGACCTGCTGCATGGCCAGGGCAAGGACGTGGCGCGTGCGCGCTTGTCCGGTCTGCTGATCGGTGCGGAACTTGCAGCCACGCGCGCCTACTGGCTGGGCCAACAACTGGCCATCATTGGCGCGGAAGGACCATCAGAGGTTTACGCCAAGGCGCTACAGCTACAAGGTGCGTTTGTGGAAACGGCGGACGCCACTTTAGTAACACTGGCAGGTCTGGCTCAAGCGCGTCAACTCACGAGGCAAACCGCATGAGCCGTCCGATCATAGCCATTTTGCGCGGATTGCGCCCGGATGAGGCAGCCCCAGTTGGTCAAGCGCTGCTTGAGGCCGGTATCGACCGGATCGAAGTCCCCCTGAACTCTCCTGACCCGCTGGAGAGCATCCGCATTTTGTCCGCCACCTTCGGCGATCGCGCCCTTATTGGTGCAGGAACCGTGCTGACACCAGAACAGGCCGAGGCGGTTGCAGCCGCTGGTGGAAAACTGATCGTTTCCCCGAATTGCGATGTGGATGTCATCAGCAAATCGGTCGCGCTGAACATGCAAAGCTGGCCGGGCGTCTACACACCAACCGAGGCATTCGCTGCACTTCGCGCCGGCGCCACCGGGTTGAAACTTTTTCCCGGCATTCTTGCCGGTCCCATGGGACTGGCAGCGTTGCGCCCTGTCCTTCCCGACGGAACACTGGTGTTTGCCGTCGGCGGCGCGGGCCCGGACAATTTCCGGGACTGGATCAGGGCTGGCGCGGACGGTTTCGGAATCGGATCAGCCCTGTTCAAACCGGGAATGAGTGTCACGGACATTGCCGACCGCGCCGGACAGATCGTGGCGGCGTATGATGAGGCCGTGGAATGACCGAAATCTATGACGATCGTCCCTGCGCGTTGGGCGAAGGGCCGCTCTGGCATCCGGAACGGCAGCAGTTGTTCTGGTTTGACATCCTTAACCGGTGCCTGATGACAAGGGATCAATCCGGGCAAAAAAGCTGGGATCTTGCCGAACATGTTTCTGCAGCTGGCTGGGTGGATCTCGACACGTTACTGATTGCGTCGGAAACGGGATTGTGGCGCTTTGGCCTGAGCAATGGCAGAAAGGAACTGGTCACACCGCTTGAAGCCGATAACCGGGTAACACGTTCGAATGACGGGCGGGCTGACCCTTGGGGCGGGTTCTGGATCGGGACCATGGGTAAACAGGCTGAACACGGCGCCGGGGCGATCTACAGATATTGGCGGGGAGAGTTGCGAAAACTGGTCCCGGACGTGACAATCACGAACGCGATTTGCTTCTCGCCTGATATGTCCTGCGCGTATTTCGCGGACACCGCTGCCGGGCAGGTGCGTCGTTGGAAACTGGAGGGCAAAACCGGTTGGCCCATTGGCGACAGCTCGGTGTTTCTGGACTTTCGCGAAGCCGGGCTGAACCCTGACGGAGCCGTAACGGATGCCGCAGGCAACATCTGGATCGCGCAATGGGGGGCTGGCCGTGTCGCTGTTTACAGTCCCGAGGGCAGTTTTCTCCGCGCGGTTTCCGTTCCGGCCGCCCACACCTCGTGCCCCGCATTCGGTGGTGAAGACCTGACCACTTTGTTCTGCACAACGGCCCGCCAGGGTCTGGATACGGACGCAATCGAAGCACAACCCACCAATGGCATGACCTTCGCCGCCCACGGCGCTGGTCAGGGTCGGGCAGAATATCGGGTCATCCTATGAAGCCGGAATTGGGCGTTTGCTATTATCCCGAACATTGGCCCGAGGAAATGTGGGAGAATGACGCCAGAAGCATGATCGAGGCCGGCCTGCATTGGGTTCGGATCGGGGAATTTGCCTGGAGCCGGATGGAACCGCAACCGGGAGAATTGCAGTTCGACTGGCTGGACCGGGCGATTGAAACGCTTGGCTCGGCCGGTCTGAAGATTGTTCTGGGTACGCCAACGGCAACACCACCACGCTGGATGCTGGACCGTCATCCGGACATGCTGGCAGTGGACGTTGTGGGGAACCCTCGAAAGTTTGGATCGAGGCGTCACTATTGCTTCAGTCACAAGGGTTACGCGAACGAATGTGGCCGCATCGCCCGGATCATGGGTGAGCGGTACGGGCGCAATCCTCATGTCGTGGCCTGGCAAATCGACAACGAATACGGCTGTCATGACACCACAATCAGCTACAGTCCGGCGGCCTTGCAGGCTTTCCGCCTTTGGCTCGCCGCCGAATACACGAGCATAGACGCGCTGAATGAAGCCTGGGGTAACGTGTTCTGGTCAATGGAATACAGTGAATTCGACCAGATCGACCTTCCAAACCTGACGGTGACCGAGCCGAACCCGGCGCATGTCCTGGCCTTTCGTCGCTTCAGTTCTGATCAGGTCGCGGCTTTCAATAAGGTGCAGGTAGATGAACTGCGTCCGCTGACGGGTGCACCATTGCTGCACAACTACATGGGCCGCGTGTTGGAATTCGACCATTTCGCGGTGGGCAAAGACCTCGATATCGCCACGTGGGACAGCTATCCCATCGGTTTTCTGTCTGACAGGCTTGAAGCGGATGAGGATCATAAATCTGCGTTTCTGCAGCAGGGTGATCCGGACATGCAGGCCTTTCACCATGATCTTTATCGTGCAGTTGGTCACGGGCGCTGGTGGGTGATGGAACAACAGCCCGGACCGGTGAACTGGGCCCCCTATAACCCAGCCCCCCTGCCCGGAATGGTTCGGCTTTGGTCCCTTGAGGCCGTTGCCCATGGTGCCGAGGTGATCAGCTACTTTCGTTGGCGGCAGGCCCCGTTCGGGCAGGAACAGATGCATGCCGGTCTGTTGACACCGGACAATCGCCCCGCTCCTGCATTGGATGAGGTCAGGCAGACCGCAGACGTTCTGACCGGATTGGGGGAAGTGAGGCCATCGCGTGCTCCAGTTGCAATCGTGTTCGACTACGCCTCGGACTGGGCTTGGAGAACACAGCCGCAAGGTGCCGGTTTCGATTACTTTCGGCTGGTTTTTTCGGCCTATTGCGCCCTTCGCCGTGCTGGGTTGTCTGTTGATTTCGTAACTTCAGCGGACAAGTCCGCGGAAAAGTACAGGCTGATCCTTGCCCCCGGTCTGGCAACGCTGGATGACGGGTTTGAAAGCAGGCTGTCGGAAAGCTGTGATCTTGCCATCCTCGGGCCCCGAACAGGGGCAATCACATCTGAATTTCAAATACCCCAGACAGGCCGTCCCGGCCTGAAGGCACTTAGTTGCAATGTTGACCTTGTGGAAACGCTACCCCCCAACGTTGACCGCGCGGTCGTCGGCGGCGGAGCTGCGAAACACTGGGTCGACCGCGTGTCAGGGGACGCCCCCAATCTGCTTCTGTTTCAGGACAAGTCCCCGGCGCTGAAAGGCGCTGATGGGCTTTGGTATCTGGCGGGGTTTCCGGACGAGGCCCTTTGGGACCGCGTGATTGCTTTGGCCGCTCAAGAGATTGGCCTGTCCTTGCAACCAATGCCACGTGGCCTGCGCCGCCGCGAAACTGCGGATCACGAGATCCTGATTAACTACAACGCTGATCCCGTGGAATGGAACGGCCATGTAATTGATGGATGCGATGTGATCATCCTAAATCGCAAACCGCCCGAACAAGACTGACTTGTCCGGGCGGTGGTCTGGTGTTGGGCGAGTTACGTCTAGTCGCCGCTGTTCAGGCTGTTGGGGTCAAATGCCCCGCCGAAACCGCCGCTTCCACCGTTCGAATCCGAGGGCTGTTCTTCGGGTTCCGAAGCACCGTCGCTCTCCTCTCCGCCCAGTGTATTTGGCGCGAACACGTTTCCAAAGCCGCTGTTGTTCGACGGCTTCGGAGCCGATTGCTGGGCGTCGCCCTGTTCGGCCTGTTCCGCCTCGCGCTTTTTGCGCTGTTCTTCGCGCTGCTTGCGCAGCTCCTGAATCCGCTGTTCTGCCTCCAGGCGCTTCTCTTCTTTCACGTTGGCAATGCACTGCGCGGGGTTATACGCCGTAGCAGTACCCACAACGGTGATCGTTGCGACCGAGAAGATAACCAGCAATACGGCGGCGGTGTTGCCTGAAAAGAAGCTGGGCAGTTTGATCTTGCCAGCCAATTCCTCAACCGTGGCCTGTTTGCGGGCCGCCGCGACCAGTTCCTGACGTTTCAGCTTTGCCTCGTTCAGCAAGGCAAAGAACACGGTCAGCGCCACGATGATGAAGGCCAGGGCCGAGATCGCAGGCGTGATACCATAGCGGACCTTCTGCGCCAGTTCGATTGTCAGGGTCGGGTATTCACCGAAGGTGAAGGTGGTCGTGTTGTAGTTCTCGAACGAAGCGAGGAACGCCAACACTGCCGCCGACGCAATCGCAGGGCGCATGAAGGGCAACAGAATCTTGCGGAACGCCTGGGCATGGCTTGCCCCGAGATCCAGCGCCGCTTCGGTCAATGCCACATCATAGCGCTGCAGACGCGCTACCAGCACCAGCATGCAATAGCTGGCAATAAAGGTGGACTGGCCGATCACCGTCAGGAAGATACCGTTGGACAGGAAGCTGTCAGCCCCCAGGCCCAGAAACCGGTTGATCCTGTCCCAAAAGACCAGGGTCGAGATACCCAGAACAACACCTGGGATCAGGATCGGCGCGATGATGACGGTGTAGTAGGTCGCGCGAAGCTTGGGCCAGATCTGGGTCAGCATCAGCGCCCCGGCCAGACCCATCGCCACCGACAGAACAACCGTTCCGGCACCGATGATTAGCGAGTTCTTGATGCCATTCAGAATACGCTGATCCTGAAACAACTCGCCGAACCACTGGAAGGTCAGGCATTCCCACGGACTCATCCTCGGGAACCCGGACGAGTTGAAAGCGGTGATCGACATGATCACCAGCGGGCCCAGCAGGTACAGGAAAAAGATGACCAGATAGACCCAGATGCTTATGCGGAGGAAGGAATTATTCATTTCCCGATGTCCCCCATGTTCACTTTGAACACACGCATCATCGCCAGAACGAACAGGATACAGGTCACCAGCAGCACGATGGCGTAGGCGGCCCCCTGCGGCCAGTCATTGTTGTCGTTGAACTGCTGATAGATCAGCTGCGTGAACCACAGCGACGATGGACCGCCCAGAATCTGTGGCGCGGCCAGCGCACCGGCGGACAACATGAACACCATGGTACACCCAGAACTGATACCCGGTTTGGCATATGGAATGACCACGCGCCAGTGAATCCGCCACCAGGGCGCACCCAGATCCCGCGCCGCTTCGATCTGGTTTTTGTCCAGACTTTCAATGACGTTATACATCGGGAAGATCATCAGCAGGATGTAGGCATAGCCCAGACCCGCATAAAGCGCGATATCGTTGCGGATGAAGTCGAACGGCGTATCCCAGATCCCCAGTCCCACGAACAGCGTATTCAGAACACCGGTCTCGCCAAAGATAATCCGCAGGGCAAAGGCGCGCAGGATTTCATTGATCCAGTATGGAATGATCAACATGATCGCGAAAATACGGATTTGATTACCCTCGGTCTGGCCGAGGTAATAGGCAATCGGATAACAGATGATCAGGTTGAAGATCGTCACACAGACCGCCGCGACAAGCGTTCGAAAGAACACCCGCAGATCGACCACGTTATAATCCTGACTACCACCTTCGGGACCATAGATCAGGTATTTGTAGTTCTCCAGCGTATAAACGTCCTTGGGCCCGCCGATTTCAGGCGGCGGAAGGTTTGGACGGAAAGAGAAGTCCAACATCGACAGCTGGGGCAAAATGATCAGGCCAATGGTCCAGAAGACCACCAAACCCAAAATTGCCAGTCCCATGCCGGTGCCGTTGCGATTGAAAAATTCTTTCAGAAACCGGGGCATAAGTTCTTCCCCTTATTCCGCTGCCAGCTCACCAGCAGGAACCAGAACCGCGTTGCGGGTCTCGTATTCCAGCGTGATGTTCCGACCGGTGTGATCCTCGAAAGACTGTCCGTGGTTCGGGATCGATACTTTGATCTCTTTGCCGCCTTCACCTTCGGTGAAAATGTTAAAGACGTTGCCCTCGAATTCTTCGTGGTTGACGCGGGCAGTGACGAAATGATTGCCCGTTGCACTGTCCGGCGCTATGGCGAAGGCTTCAGGACGGATGAACATCATCGCGTCGTCGCCTTCCTTCATCTTGCCCTGATTGGCGGTCGAAATCCGTGCAACCAGCTCACCCGAGCGGTTGGTCGAAATTAGGGCCTCGTTGCCCATAACCTGCTTGATCTTGCCGCGGAAGACATTGTTTTCGCCCACGAAAGAGGCTGCAAACGCCGTATTGGGATCGTTGTAAATGGTTTTACCGTCGGCGATCTGGTCGATGACACCTGCTCGCATCACGGCGATGTTGTCCGACATGGTCAGCGCCTCACCCTGATCGTGGGTGATGTAGATGAACGTGATGCCCACACGCTGTTGAATTTCTCGCAGTTCGGTGCGCATGTGCTGGCGCAGTTTGAGGTCTAGGGCCGACAGTGGTTCGTCCAGCAATAAAACATCAGGTTCTGCACACAGGGCACGGGCGATTGCCACACGCTGACGCTGGCCGCCCGACAATTCGCTGGGCAGTTTGTCGCCCTGCCCCGGCAGCGCGATCATGTCCAGCAGTTCGTCCGCACGTTTGCGACGTTCGGCAGCGCTGGCGCCCTTGATTTCCATCGAGAAGGTGATGTTTTCCCAGACCTTCATCAGCGGAAACAGGGCCAGGTTCTGAAAGATCAGCGCAGTAGGACGCTTGTTGGGCCCGATCCCCCGCATATTGTTGCCGCCGATCAGGACGTTCCCTTCACTCGGCTCCAGAAAACCCGACACAGCGCGCAGAATGGTTGTCTTGCCGCAGCCCGAGGGGCCGAGGAACGAAAAGAAGTCGCCCCCGTTGATGTTTACGTTCGCGTCTCGCACGGCGACAAAATCACCGAAACGGATCCACAGGTTTTCCAGATCGACTCCGACCCCTGCACTCATTTTTGGTAT
This sequence comes from Ruegeria sp. AB8, assembly GCF_056542605.1. NCBI lineage: Bacteria > Pseudomonadati > Pseudomonadota > Alphaproteobacteria > Rhodobacterales > Roseobacteraceae > Ruegeria > Ruegeria sp. AB8. Next base: position 201,351 of record NZ_JBQGAB010000004.1, on the reverse strand, counting down.
CTCCCTGGAGCACGGCCCGCGACCGTGTCACATTTCTGTCCGTCGCACCGGGGCGGCGTACGGAAACAGCCCCCCGCGCCAGCGCGAGGGGCCAGATTGCAAGGCGATCAGGCGCTCTTGAACTTGTTGACGAACTCAGTCCGGGTTTCCGCGTACCAAGGTGCTTCGGCCGGCCACGGATTGAGGTTGGCCAGCGAGTCACCTGGATAAGCCTCGGCGAAGTTCTTCTTGTAGGTGTCGCCCGAATATTGGTCGGCGCCCAGCACCGGCGAGTTGTAGCCGTGGCTGTCAATTGCAACACCGGCAGGCTTGGCTTGATAGGCAAAGTCGATGAATGCATAGACCTGGTCGATATTCGCCGCACCTGACGGCATCGAAATACCGTCAACCCAGGCCATCGCGCCTTCGACAGGTGCCTGATAGTGCACAGGCTCACCTGCGGACTTGAGCGCCAGCGGCGGGCCGTCCCAGGTTTGGCCAACAACGACGCCTTCATTCAAAAGGCCGTTCTTCTGTGTGTCCGCGTCGTTCCAGATCAGCTTGATCCGGTCCTTGCGCGCGATACACCAGTCGGCAATCTGACCCCAAACCTTGCGCATGGTCTCTTCGTCGCCATATGCGGCCCAGACCGAACCCGGCTCCATCTCACCGGAACGCTCCATATAAAGACCGGCGCCCAGCATCATCGAGTGCGCACGGCCCATGGTCTTGCCAGCGTTTTCTTCCGACCAGACGTCGCCATAAGACGGTGCGTCGCCTTCAGGCAACCACAGATCAGTGCGATATGCGATGCCTTCGGTGCCCCAGATATGCGGCAGCCAGTGCGCGCCACTATCGCCGAAGTTCCAGGCATCCGTACCGATCTTCGCCATCGCCGGGTTCACCAGATCGATCGGAACCTTGTTCATGTCAAACGGCTGCAGCAATTCCAGCGGCTCCCACTGGAGCGAGCGGTTGTTAGTGGGCGAGATGATGTCAAAGCCCTGGCCTTTGGTGGCCTTCATCTTGTTGATGATTTCTTCGTTCGACCCGATACCGGTGTAGTTGACCTTGATACCAGTCAGGGTCTCGAACTCTTCGATGAAGGACGGCGGCAGGTAATCCGACCACATCAGGATGTTGATCTCACCCGAAGATGCCAAAGCGGACTTGCTGTATAGTGGCGCTGCCAGCGCCGCTGCACCGGCCCCTTTAAGGACTGTACGACGCGTTACAGTTTTACGGTTTTCCATTGAGTGTACTCCCATTGTTGGAACGACTTGTTTTTGTTTTGTAGTCGCAGGCTAGAACTTTGCGGCAAGCCTGTCAGGCCAAAAGTGACAGTTGACAAAAATAATAGGTCCAGATTGCCGGCCAACCGATTGGAAAACCTGGTTAAGCCGCAGAGTCATCACGCCAGATGGCCAGGTCACACGGGCCAATACTGGCTTGTCCGACCAAAAATCGGCGGCTTTTGTCTTCTGGCAATGTTACTGCGACGTCACCAAAATTGAAGGCGAATGTCAGGTCGCCACGGCGGGTGATGCGCACGTCCGGCCCGAAATCACTGCCAATTACTCCTGCCCAGTCCAAAGTTTCGGCGACAATCGCGTGCAGCAGCCCTTTTCGCGGAATCATCGCCAGGTAAGTGGCGCGCGCCGAACGCACGGCCGCCGGACTTCCATCGCGGTAGGGGCTTTCGAATCGCGCGATAACCTCCTGATCCGTCTCCACGATCTCGCGCCAGCCTGTGAACACATGCATCTCTCCACCAGTCAGGCGAACGCGTTCTGCCGCCAAATCCGGCAGCGACTCCACCCGCAGGACACGCAGTCCGGTCAAATCTGACAAAAGTCCGGGTGCCAGCCCCTCGGGGGTATGCATGTCGGGCGTTTTACTGCCAGAGCGTGCGCCGATCAGCAATTTTGCCGTGCAGTTCTTCAACTTCTCGGCAAGATCGGGTGTGATGATCATGCTTTGTGGCAATACAACCAGCGCATAGTCGGACAAATCGCTGTCCGGCCCCACGAAATCCAGATCCACCCCATACCGCCGGAATGCGGCATACCAATCACGCACGATCTGCGCGTTTGGAAAAGCATCGTCATGCGGAAGGATGTCCGCAGCCCAAATCGACTCGTAATCCAGCAGCATGGCGACCTGCGCCCGGTCACGGACTTGTTCCGGCAGGTTTTCGCGTTCCCCTGCAACCTGCGCCAGCTCAACCGATGCCTGATCAGGGCTGCCATCCGATCTCTGCAAAGCAGTGTGGAATTGTTCCTGAGCGAACTTGGCCTGGCGCCACCGAAAAAACATCACTGCCTGCGCGCCGTGCGCATAGGCCGCCCACGTCCATAGCCGCACCATTCCATCCGCTGGCGAGGGGTTTTTCTCTGCCCAATCCACCGGACCTGGCTGCTGTTCCAGCACCCACATCCGGCCATTTCCCTGACTTCGGTAAAGATCGCAGTGAAACCCCTGATAATCCGGTGCCCCGGTGCGTAGGTACCGGTGCTTTTCCTCGTCCGTCAGCGTCGAACCTAGCAAGTTTCCCAGCGGGTAACTGTCAAAACCCACGATGTCCAGATCAGCACCAACGGCGTGATGATCAAACTCGAAACTGCCCGCCATGAAGTTATGCGTGATGTCCCGTCCCGGTGAAAACTGCCGCAGGATATCCACCTGGGTCCGATTGAACAGCCGCACCCGGTCCGAAGAATACCGCGCGAAATCAAGCGAGTGGGTCGGGTTGGGCATGGCAACCAACCCGTTCGGCAGCCCGATCTGCTCAAAGTCCGAATAGACCGTGCTCCAGAAAACCGTTCCCCAAGTCCGGTTCAGGTTTTCAATCGTCGCGTACCGCTCGGCCAGCCAGCGCTGAAAACCGCGGCGCGCCGCGTCCGAATAGCTGAGAACGGTATCATGGTCATTGTATTCATTGTCGATCTGCCAGGCGTGAACACAGGGGTTTTGCCCGTAACGGCGGGCATATTCGGTGGCGATCCGCCTGGCTTCGGCCAGGTAAATGTCGCTGGAGAAACAGTAATGCCTGCGCGATCCGAACCCGCGCACCCGGCCATCCGGACCCACAGGAAGGATCTCAGGATGCTGATCAATCAACCATTTCGGCGGCGCGGCAGTTGGCGTGGACATCATCACGCGCAAGCCAGCCTCGCCCAGAATGCCAATCACCTCGTCCAGCCAGCCCCATTTGAACCGCCCGCGCTCAGGCTCAATCAGACCCCAGGTGAACTCGGCAATGCGCACCCAGTCCAGCCCCATGTCCGCCATCCGCGCAGCATCGTCACGCCATTGTGACGCGTCCCATTGTTCCGGGTAGTAGCAGACCCCAAGTTCCAGTTTACTCATCTGTTTTCTCTTGCGGTTCGCCGCTCGATCCATTTCAGGAAACTGGCGCAGCCAAGGGTAATGACCACGTACAGAATGGCCGCGGTGTTAAACGGAGCGAACGGCAGAAAGCTGGCGGCCTGAAACTCGCGCATGCGCTGAGTCATATCGCGCACCGACAGAATTGACAGCAATGACGTATCTTTGATCATGGCGATGAATTCATTGCCCAATGGGGGGGTCACGATCCGCAGCGCTTGTGGCAGAATGATCAGCCGCGCGGTCTGCCAGCGCGACAGGCCCAGTGATCCGCCCGCCTCGATCTGTCCACGTGGGATGGCTTCGATGCCGGACCGGAAGATTTCGGCCATATAAGCCGAATAGCCCACCGAAATGGCGATGATACCGCGGGTCATATTGGTCATGTCGATGCCGCCGCCAGTGGCATCCTTGACCGCGCCCGCCAACGGGAGACCGATATAAAGGATGATCACCAGCATCGGTATGCCCCGTATCGTGTCCACAAAGAACTCGGCCCCGACCGCAAGAGGATGCAGCTTGTGCTGCGCCCCACCTATCGTCAGGGTCAGAAGCAGAAAGCCGAAAACCGCAAAGGCCAGTGCCGGGTTTCGGTATTTGTCGGGTAGGAAAGTGGTCTGCCAGATCACCGGATACCCTTTGGTATTTGTCCCGGCGGGAACAAAGGCACCCGACACGCTGTCCACGGACTCGATCTGATCCAGTGCGCTGGCGGCATCGGGTGCGCTGCGAATGCGATATTGCTGACCTTCGCCGCCCTCGAATTCGCCAAACCGAATGATGTCTGCCTGCGCCTGCGGCGTACCGCGCACAATGGCAATGCGGGCCTCGGTTGTACCGATCAGTTCATAGCTGACCTGCGGCTGCATGAAGAAAAAGGCCGAGACTGCCAGCAGGGCCAGACTGATCGAGCCATAGACCACCGTTGTTCTGGCCTTGGGCTTGAAAGATTGCAATCCGACCCAGATCAGCCCCAGGATCGCGGCAAAGATATAGGCAAATATTGCCGCCCGGAAGGTGATTGCGACACCGGTCGCAAACTGCCAGTGCGCCATGAACATCAGATAAAACAGTGCGGCACCGGTAAGAATCTCTAGCCCCAACCGGACATACCCGCGCATCGCAGTTGGCAGGTTTGGCGAAATCAAGATCACGGCTACCAAAGCCGCATAAACGCAAAGCAGTATCTGCAAACCGCTCTGAACCTGTTGAACCACTTTCGGAAAAAGAACCCATGTCTGTTCTGATCGGTCTATAAGCGCTGACGTATTTTCGCTGAGTGCGTGAAAGAACACGGATTCGGCAAATGGCATCAAAATTTGTGGGGCCACGAAGCCCAGAACCGCCAGCGCTGCGGCCGCTGGCAATGCCGCCAAGGCTGCACCGCGCAACCACAAGGGCGCGACCGTCTGAAACCGGGCGCTGCGGGCGCACAGATAACCCAGCGCGGCTACTGTCAGGATCAGCAGGAACCCGACAAAGATCGCGCCTGCATTGTTGCCAATACCCAGAATGGCAATCAGGGATCGCAGATATTTTGAAGACGTTGCAAAGAGATAGATGATAAACGGAGCCGCGGCGAGCAATACAAGATTGCTCGGCCGGATCGAGCTGAGGCGGGACATGGGATTTCTTCGACCTCTCTGCTGGGGTTGGATCCGGCGGTCAGAACCGCCGGACCTTCTGTTCGTTCAGAGGATCACTCGGTACTCCAGTACTTGCCGACCAGGGCATCCAGCGTGCCATCTTCCTTGATCGCCGCCAGCCCTTCGTTGATCGCGTCAACGGTGGCGTCACCTTCCTGAAACACGATGCCCAGCGGATCGGACTGCAGACCGGTGATGCCCACGGTCAGTTCACCTGCAAACTCCTGCTCGTACGCCGCAGCCGAAGTTCCGTCGATGATGACGCCCTGCACATCGGCGTTCTGCAGCGCCAAAATGGCGGCCGAGAAATTATCATACAGGCTGACATTCTCACGCCCGACCAGTTCTTCGGCCAGCTGCGCATTGGTGGTACCGGTTTGCGCCGCCAGTTTCTGGCCGCCAGCCTTGAAGTCATCCAGTGTCATGTCAGAGTTATCGACCTGCAGCAGGATGGCCTGGCTGACCACGATATAGGGGTCCGAGAAATCCATGGTTTCTTCGCGTTCCGGCGTGATCGACACGCCCGAGATCACCAGATCGAATTCGCCCTGTTGAAGCGCCGCAAAGATGCCGTCCCACGCGGTGTTCACGAAGTTCGGAACGCAATTCACCTTTTCACAGATCGCGTTCATCACATCCACGTCAAAACCCACGATCTGGCCGGTGGATTCATCAACGGTTTCCATCGGTGGATAGGTGGCATCGGTTCCGATTTTGAGCACGCGCCCTTCCAGATCGGCGGCCATGGCCACGGGTGCGGTCAGCGCGGTCAGCGCCGCTGCGGCAAACAAGTTCTTGAACATTTTCGTCTACTCCTCTGTTGGTTCAATTTGTGTGCGCCGTTTGCGGCGCGGCGGTGTCAGGTTGCCGCTCGATCAATCTGGCCCTGATCTTTTTTTGTGTCCTTGTGGGGTCGGCCCCCTCCAGCGTTTTCAGCATGTACTCGCCCAGCAATTGGCTGGTCTCTTCGATCGGAACATAATAGGTGCTGGGTGGCGGCACGAAGTACCGACTGAGTTGCAGGTCATCGGTCGAGATGACCACAAGATCCCGCCCAATCCTGACGCCAGCGCGATGCGCGCCGGACAATACACCAAGCGTCATCGCTTCGTTTGCGCATATGCAGGCGCTGGGTCGGTTCGGCAGGCGCATCAGATCATCGAAAACCCGCTGCCCCGTTTTTGCAGTGACCGGACCGTTGAAGATCAGTTCCGGCTCTACCGGCAAACCACCGGCCAACAGTGCGGTGGCATAGCCTTGCTGTCGTTGCGTCGCATAGATCAGATTCTTTGGCGGGTTGGCCAAGGCGATACGTCGGTGCCCAAGCCGGATCAGGCGCGCCGTTGCATCATGCGCTGCGGCCTGACTGTCCAGATCGACGTAAGCATGTGGGGCTTCACTTTCGCTCATGCCCATGGTGACGAAGGGAAAGTCTTTTTTCTGCAGGAACGCGATGCGCGGATCGTCGTGTAATGTACCGGAGAAGATCACACCATCGGCCAGCCCGTCCTGAACAATCCGGCCCAGTTTTGCCATTGCATCTGTGACGTCCGAGACGCTGAACACACTCAACTCATACCGCGACCCCTGAAGGGCACTGGAGATTCCAGCCACGATACGGGTGAACTCCACCCCTTCCCACTCATCGGCCGTGTCCGGGGATACGCTGACCAAAACCGCAATGCGATAGGATTTGTTGGTGCGCAGTTTCAGCCCGTCCAGATTGACCCGATAGCCCATTTTAGCTGCTGCGGCCTGGATCACTTCGCGCGTTTCCGCCTTGACCGAAGCCGCCCCGCGCAGCGCATTGGAAACGGTTCCCACCGAATAGCCGGTTTGTCTGGCTATCGACTTGATCGTCGCCCGCGCCATTACCCGACCCCGGCCAAAAACTGGTCGCACAGGAAAAGACGACCGGATTTGAGTATTTCGGCGTGGTTTTGCGTGTCGTCATGTTCGACAAAAATGTCAGTGCAGGCACTGTCGGCCAGGGCCTGCAACACCAGCGCCCAGTCGACCAGCCCCTGCCCCGGCGCACACCAGAGATCATCCTCGGGCCCGGCTCGGGGCTTCACGTCCTTTGCGTGCGCCGACGTTATCCGGTTGGAATATCGGTTCAGTAGATGGTGGGGTTCCGAAACGGCAGATGCCAGCCATCCTATATCCGGCTGCCAATACAACGCCTTTCTGGACAATATGATATCCAGCGGCGTTTCGCCCCTGGGGCCGACCAGTTCAAAGTCATGGTTGTGATACGCCAGACATATGCCGTGCTCAGCCAGACGCGCGGCCCAGCTTGCCAACTGGCCCGACACTACCCACCATCCCTGGGCAGTGTCGGGCCTGGCCTCGGGCGCCAGCCAAGGCATGACGGCCACTCGGCATTCCAAACCCTTCAGCAAGGTGATGATTTCTTGGAACCGGCTTTCGAAGTCTTCCCATTCAAAATGTGCCGACCGAACCTTCAATCCGGATTGCCGCACCTGCTTAATCATTTCCGATACAGAGAGACCGTAAAACCCGACCGTCTCAACATCGGCAAATCCGCAGCGCGCGACCAGATCAAGCTGAGATCGCAGATCGCCAAGCTGGCGCACGGTATATAGCTGGGCTGATATCCGCATTTACACCGGTTTAAGTTCATTGAAACGTTTCAATCACCGTGAAACAACCCGCCCTTCTTTGTCAAGCTCCGAAAAAAGCTGATGTCCCGACCGGATTCCAAGACGGGTACTTGAGCAGAAGAAGTCATTTTTGACTGCGCATACATCTGGATTGCCGCAAAAGGACCTGATAAATGGTAGCGCAATCATTCCCGACCCCGGCAGGTTCCGAGCATGAATTTCAAACGCAGCGACTTTCCCAAAGATTTCCTCTTTGGCGTGGCGTCACCTGCCTGCCAGGGCGAGGAAGCCAACCGGGATGATGCACGTCAGATGGGGCGGGAAACACTTACGGCTTCGACACAAAACTCGGATGGTTCGGCGTATGACCCCCTCAGCAAGCTGGAACAGTGGCTCGATCCGGTAAGCGAAGCCGGGTTTGACGGCTTGGCTTTCACGGTCAGCTGGACGCGGGTGATGCCCGAAGGCCGCGGCGCGGCCAGCCCGGATGGTCTTGATTATTATGACCGGCTGGCAGACGCTTTGCTGGACCGTGGCATACGCCCCTGCGCCACCCTGTTTCACCAGGGCTTGCCCACGGCGCTTGCGGACCTGGGGGGGTGGCGAAATCGCGACATTGCCGGTTGGTTCGCTGACTTTACGGAAATCATAATGGGCCGTGTCGGCGACAGGATGTACAGCGTCGCGCCAATTTGTTCGCCACTGGACGTTATTGAATCAAATCGCCAAATCCCTGGACAGCGCTTTACACGAACTACGGCGCGTACCATGCACCATCTGCTTTTGGCGCATGGGCAGTCGATCCAGTCCATGCGCGGGCTGGGCATGACAAATCTTGGCGTCATGCTGGATATCGATCAGGCTGAAATTGCGACTGCTGATGACCAAGGAGAGCGCACAATCGGGAATGGCTCCCGATCATACGTGCGCCACGTCAACAACGCCCTGTTCCGCAAAACCTATCCCGTAGACGAACCGAACAAGTTGGAGCAACTTCTGCCACACGGTTGGCAGGATGATTTCGAAACGATTGGCGCGCCGATAGACTGGTGTGCCCTCAACTGTGTTTCGTGCGAAGTCGTCGATCCACCAGACGGGTTTGAACAGAAAACCAGCCCCGAACTGCCGAAGCTTCTGTTACACATACAACAGGAGTACACCGGCGACCTGCCCATCTATGTCACCGACGGCATTCGGCGGAACCTCGGTCAGCGCGCAGTTGAACAAGGGATCGAACGCCTGAACCAAGCTCTTGGAGCGGTTCAATCTGCAACGGGTCAAGGCGTGCCTGTCGAAGGGTTTTTCGCCCGATCCTTGCCTGGCGATGATAAGTTTGCAGAAAACGGATCGTTCGAGGCAATAAAGAACGCGTTGTCAAAAGTAGAGGTTCTGGCGCGTCCCATGGCGCAGCCTGCCGGTCGCATGCACGAACATTGGAACCTGGTTGCCGATATCGGTGGAACCAACACACGGCTCGGAGTGATTTCGAACGGGCAACTGACTGAATTGCGAAAACACCCGACGGGCAATCTTTCCCAGTTGCTCACGGCCTTCCACGAGTTGAGGGACGACATCGGAACTGACCCGCGCGCGGTGGTCGCGGCCGGGGCCGGGCCGGTAAAAAATGGAACGATCCGGTTGACCAACGCCCATCTGGACCTGTCCGAAACAGACATCGGGCGGGCAACGGGCGCGCAGAATACATTCGTCATTAATGACTTCACCGCGGCCGCCTGGTCGGTGGCGGAAATCTCATCAAGTGATGTCGATGTCCTGCAAGGGTCCGAAACACCTCCGCCCGGAACCCGTCTGGTGGTTGGACCGGGCACTGGTCTTGGCGTTGGCGCATTGCTCTACTCGGAAGGGCGCTACCATACTGTGTCGGGCGAAGGCGGCCATATCGGCCTGTCCCCGCGCCATGATGACGAGGTCGAGGTCTTCCGCGCTGCCCGAAGCATCGCGCCCGACTGTTTCTTTGACGGCAGTCTGGTGCTGGAGGCCGAGATGTTTCTGAGCGGCACCGGCCTGCCGGTTCTGTATCAGGCTATTGGCCTGGCCGCGGGTCATGCCGACACGCCAAAACGCAACGCCCGGGACATCCTGCAGGATGCGCGCGCGCAAACTGATCCGTTCGCGGCGAAGGCGGCGCAAATGTTCACCACGCATCTTGGCGCCATGATGGGCGATCTGGCGGTGACCCTCATGCCAATAGGTGGCGTTTACCTGGTTGGCGGCGTGGCAGAAAAGAACCGCTGGCTGTTTCGTGACGCATTTCGTGCGGCCTTCAATGCAGGTGGCCGCTTCAGTGAGTTGCGCCGGTCCATGAACCTCTATGTTTCAGAGCAGTCTGAATTCGGCATAATCGGTGCAAACAACTTCTGCAATAACGCCCTGCGGGGCAAGGGCATCTGATCTCCAATCCGAAAGGACTCCTATCTTGATCCTGTGTTGTGGCGAAGCTTTGATTGATATGATTGCCTCTCCGACGCTGTCCGGGGAACAGGGGTTTGTGCCCCATTCCGGCGGTGCCGTCTTCAATACAGCCATTGCACTGGGCCGTCTTGGCGCGCCGGCCGCGATGCTGACAGGTTTGTCTACGGACATGTTTGGCCGACAACTGGAAAAGGCGCTCAACGACAGTCATGTCGATACCACGCATCTGATAGCATCAGACCGCCCAACAACGCTGGCCTTTGTGCAATTGCAGAACGGGCAAGCCACATACAGTTTCGTTGACGAGAACACCGCAGGACGCATGCTGCGCCCCGAAGACATGCCAGAACAGCTGACAACGGTATCAGCAATGTATTTCGGCGGGATAAGTCTGGCGTGTGAGCCTTGTGCTGATGCGTATGCCGCGTTGCTTGACCGCCACGGATCGGATCGCGCTGTCATGCTGGATCCGAATATCCGCCCGGGCTTTATCAAGGAACCGACCAGATACCGCACCCGCCTGAACCGCATGATTTCGCAAACCGATATCCTCAAGGTTTCGGACGAAGATTTGAACTGGATCATACCGGGCCCGGAACCTTTGGAAGAAAAGGTGCCTTTGCTGCTGCAGGCCGGTCCTGCCGTGGTTTTGGTCACTCGGGGCAGCGATGGCGCTTCCGGGTATCTTGCTGATGGATCGAACGTCTCGGTGCCAGTGAAACCGGCAGAGGTGGTCGACACGGTAGGCGCCGGCGACACATTCAATGCAGGCGTGTTGGCCCAGTTGAACGGGTCGGGTCATCTGACCAAACCGGGCTTGCGTAATCTGTCCCGCACCCAGTTGTGCGCGGCCCTTGAAATGGGGGCCGAAGTAGCCGCCGTTACCGTATCCCGCGCCGGGGCAAATCCGCCGTGGCGGCACGAGCTATAAGAAAAGGAAGGTCTTTCGTGAAACGATCCGAAATCAATCGCATCAAGGCAGAAGCTCAGGCTTTCATCCAGTCTTTCGGGGCGGTTCTGCCACCCTTTGCGGACTGGTCGCCCGACGAAATCCGCAGCCCGCAAGCTTCAGGTATCCGCGAACGAGGGTTGGGCTGGGATATCACCGATTACGGACAAGGTCGGTTTGATGAACTGGGTTTGTTTCTGTTCACCCTGCGCAATGGCGACGTGACCCAACTAAATCAGGGGCGTGGCATGCTGTATGCTGAGAAACTGCTGATTTCGCGGGACAAACAGCTTTCGCCCATGCACCGGCATATCATCAAGGCTGAAGACATCATCAACCGTGGTGGTGGTGACCTGGTTATGGAAATCTATGGATCTGACGCCGGGGGCGGCATAGACCGCGATAATGCCGTGACCGTACCCAGCGACAGTTGCCCCGTGACAATCCAACCGGGCGAGCATCTGCGGCTGAAACCGGGCCAGAGTGTCACACTCATGCCCGGTATCTGGCATGCTTTCTGGGCGGAACAGGGCGATTGTCTGATTGGTGAGGTGTCCACGGTTAATGATGACCGTACCGACAACGTGTTCGAAGATCCCATTCCCCGCTTCGCCTCAATTGAGGAAGACGTGGCCCCCGACTTTTTGCTGGTTGCAGACTATTAAATCAGGTGTCGCCGGGCAGTCCGGCGTTGCTGAGACTGCGCAGCAGTTTCTGCTTGAATGCTTCATCCAGTTGCCAGATAGAGAGTGTTTTCAGCGCGTTGGCGGAAAACTCCGGCTGAAGTCTCAGCAGGTCACGGATTGCAGCCTTGGCGCGATCCGGCTGACCGGCTTCGTGACTGAGGGCGGCGTGCCACAGATGCGTCCAGAAAAAATCCGGCATCTCGATCTGGTTCAGCTCGGTCAGGGCCTGTTCGAATTCACCCTGATCAAACAGGTAGAAGACACGCGGGAACCGATACCAATGGGGGTAAACCGGATTCAGCGCAATCGCGCGATCCACCAGTGCCAACCCCTCATCCCAGTCTCCGCCGAAGGCCCGGCGCATACCATAATGTGCCAAGATGGCCGCATCATTTGGATTAAGGTCAATTGCTGCCGCACCCGACTTCCGGAAACCATCCATGTCACCCATGACAAACCTCAGGTTCGCCAGCATCAGATGAGCCGTCGGCAGGTTGGGATCGATCTGCAACGCCCGGCGCGCAGCCACGTTTGCAGATTGCAGTACCTGAGTGCGATCGCCACCCAGATTGAACCGGACCTGCTGCAGATAAAGGTTCGACAGAACCGCCCATGCCTCGGCGTAGTCAGGATTTTGGTCAACCGCTTTCAGAATGCAGGATTTGACCTCGGCGTGGCGACTGAGGTTTATGCGGATCTGATAGGCGTAATACTCGAGAACGCAGTCATAGGCGTCCCGGTTTCTGGGCGGTGTACGGGCTGCGGACCGCATCGCGTCATGTGTCAGCAATCCGTATTTGCCGGCCAACTGCCCGGTAACGTCCCGGACTATCTGATCCTGAGCACGATAGATCTCGGACGGGGACCGCCCGACAGAATAACTGCGCACCCAGACATACCGCGCCTCGGCCAGATTGATCAGCCGCGCTGACAAGCGCAGGGAATCTCTGGTTTCCAGAACGCTGCCTTCAAGCGCGTAGTCCGCTTTGAATTCAGTCCGGAGCGTCTGCGGGTCGGTGTCGCCGCCCCGAAAACGGCCAACCGTCCCCAGTGGCAGAACCCACAAATCGTTGAACCTGATCAGTTCGGTCGTCAGTTGTTGCGTAATGCCATCAGCCAGAACCAAGGACGCCTCGCCCAATGAGTCAAACGGCAAGACCGCAATGATTGGCCCCTTGGGCAACCCCGGGTCTCGTTCCGAGGGCGGGTCATACAAGACAGACCATCCCGCCCAGATCACTGCACATACCATCCCAAGGCACGACGCCAGAATTATTCTGGTGGATCGCGACCGGCCTTCCTTTTTCATAGGCTCTGATGCGGGTTGAACAGAACTGGGTTGGGCAAACGTCATCCGTTCGAACCGCGGCGCATAACCGCCCTTGGGAATGCTGAGACGTATCGGATCGTCGCGACCAGGACCGGCATAGTACCCATCGATGTCCTGACGTAGACGGCGCGCTTCAAGCCGGACAACCGGATCGGATTGCTGATCGAAACTGGCATCGCGGTCAAAGACCGACATGGCAATCGACACGCCCTTGATATGGCCGGCCCGGCCGGCCAGGTATTCGTCGACCACATAAGCCAAAAAGGCCCTGCGCTGGGGCGTCGCTGAAAACTCTGGGTGGTCAAGAAGGCGCTGCAGCTGCGTGCGGATATCCCGCTCTGATATGGCCAAATCCGGCATCCAGTTCTGAAAAATGGTTTTGTTATAGTCTCTTATGGCAAATGTTTCGCCGCTTTTACATCTACTACCGCCCAGGTAGCAACATGTTCGCACTTCACGAGCGCGCGCGAATGCATAACAGCCTTTGCTTCAACAGGAGTTGCTGCAGGTGATCGGTTTGTCTTTCCAAACTTCCACGAATGCGGAACGGAACATCTGAACACGCTCCTGAAAACCACGATCGAGCATTTATCAATTGGAGCTGCCCAACCTATGGCACGTCGACACATTCTGGCCCTTTCCACCGCATTGCTGACTGTCTCCGCCAGTCTTGTAGCCGCACAGGAGCATTTTGATCCCAAGGGTAAACTGCCCTCGGAATTCACGGTCAATTTTCAGGAAAAATTGCGCAACACCCTGCCGTTCGAGGATCAGCGGGATTTTGAAGAAAGCCGTAAAGGCCTGATCGCCGTTCCCGATTATCGCCAGATCACGACCGAGGACGGCACAGTGGCCTGGGATATCGGCAGCTATGACTTCCTGCTGGAAGACGGACAGGAGTTCGATTCGATCCACCCGTCGCTGCAACGCCAGGCAGTTTTGAACATGAACTATGGCCTGTTTGAAATTCTGGAAGGCCAGATTTATCAGGTGCGTGGCTTTGACCTGTCAAATATTTCCTTTATCCGCGGCGAAAGCGGCTGGATCATCTTTGACCCGCTGGCGTCGAAGGAAACCGCCGCGGCCGCATTGAAACTGTTGAACGACACGGTGGGTGAGTTGCCGGTCAAAGCGGTGGTTTATTCACACTCTCACGCCGACCACTATGGCGGTGTGCGCGGTGTCATCACCGACGAAGATGTCGCCGATGGCGTTGAAGTCATCGCGCCTGCCGGTTTCATGGAACATGCCGTTTCCGAGAACGTTTATGCGGGCAACGTGATGAACCGCCGGCTGTTCTTCCAATACGGCGTTCTGCTGCCGCGAAATCCTTACGGCCATGTGGACCAGTCGATCGGCAAGAACATCTCGGCCGGAACCACCGGCCTGATTGAACCGACCCGCTATGTCTCGGATGACTATGAAGAGATCACCATCGACGGCGTGCGCATGATCTTCCAGAACACACCGGGTACCGAGGCCCCGGCGGAGATGAATACCTACTTCCCCGACCTCAAAGCGTTCTGGGCGGCTGAAAACATCACCGGCACCATCCATAACATCTACACTCTGCGCGGTGCGCTGGTCCGTGATGCGCTGAGCTGGTCCAAGCATATCAACGATGCGCTTTACGAATTCGGGCAGGATGCCGAACTGATGTTCGCCTCGCACTCATGGCCGCGTTTCGGCAATGATCGTATTCAGGAGGTGATGCGGGCACAGCGCGACACCTATGCCAACCTCAACAACGGGGTTCTGAACCTGGCCAACAAGGGCGTGACCATCAATCAGGTCCACAACGTCTATGAGGTGCCGCAGAGCCTTCAAGATCAATGGGCGGCACGCAGCTATCATGGCTCGGTCGAGCATAACAGCCGCGCGGTGATCAACCGCTATCTGGGTTATTGGGATGCCAACCCGACGACGCTGACGCCCCTTTCGCCCGAAGACAGCGCACCATTGTTTGTCGAGATGATGGGCGGCGCCGGACCGATCATGGCAAAAGGTCAGGAACTGGTGGCTGCCGGGAGATATCTCGAAGCGACCGAGATCCTCAACAAACTTGTCTACGCCGAGCCGCAGAACCAGACCGCCAAGGACTTGCTGGCCGATGCCTTCGAACAGATTGGATATCAGAAGGAAAGCCCATCGGTCCGCAATTCGTTCCTGGGCGCGGCCTATGAACTGCGCAATGGCATCCCTCAGGGCGCCACCATCGAAACCACCGGCCCGGATACGATCAAGGCCATGCCGACAAGCATGTGGCTGGACTTTCTTGGCATCCGCGTCAACAGCGCCAAAGCGGCAGGGATGGAGTTCACGATTAATCTGACGATCCCCGATCGGGACGAAAACATCGTCGTCGAGATGAGCAACGCCACGCTGACCCACATCGTGGGCCAAAAAGCTGATGACGCCGACCTTTCGATTGCTCTGAACCGTACCGACCTGGAACAGGTCATGACCGGAGAGCGGAAGCTGACAGATATGCTGGCGGACGGAACGGCGAAGTCCGAAGGCAATGCGGATCTGGTGGCGCAACTGGCCTCAACTCTGGACCAGTTCGATCTGGGGTTTGAGCTAATGCCCGGGACCGGCGCGCAGGACCTGACGGCCCCTGCCAACGATTTTGCTCAGCCACCTCTTGCGAACTCCAACGGCGGCTGATTCCCCGATCAGCCAACCGGTTCCTTGTCACAACGAACCGGCAACGTTGTGGAGGGCAGGTTTGTCCTGCCGGAAGACGGGCTGCCCCAGCGGCCCGTCTTTTTCGCCTTTCTTGTGAGGCTAGAATGTCTTTTTTGCCGCCGAACGCCACCACAGGGACGTGCGTAAAATCAGACCTCATCCCCAAAACAATGGCGCTTCGTGAGCCTTCAGGCCCCCGCAATCAACGATCTTCAGGTTGTTTCCAGTCCGGAAGTCAGCCCACCATGATGCTGGCTTCGTGTTTTTTCAGAACCCGCGCCGCCGTCGGGCCGTAGTTCCTACAAACGCCATCGGCAATCTCGGGAAAAATCTCGACGATCTCGTTCCAGGACTCCTCTGAGAAGCCTCGCGCGGCGATGTCACCGGGATAAAGACTTTCAGAAAACGCGCCATTTGAATGCACGATTTCATGCCTGTCGAAGATGAAATGGAAATAGGTTACCTGCGACACGTCCGCCGCGACTGACACGCCGGGTAAGCCCAGCAAATGCTTGGCCGCGACCAGCACCGCCTTGTCACCAAAGTGGATTTCATTGACAGGCTTCGTCACCAGCATCCGGTGGTTTGGTGATACCATCAGATCCGACGACGGAGAGTTCGGCGCGAGTGCCCCTTGCGCTATCCGGATCGGTGTTAGATGCCGCTGTGCGGACAAATCCAGAGTGCGTGATCCGATCCATCGAATTTTCCGGGCCTGCCCGTCTGCCGTATCAACCAGATCTCCGGCCATCAGGCTTTCGACAGGCCTTGAACCGTCTGGTGTGCCGATCAGGGTACCTTTCACGAAACAGGGTACATCGACAATTGCGTCAGGGTCAGTGGTATCCGGCGCGTTTCCAGGCGTTACATTCGAGATTGAGAACGGGTAGCTGGTGCCCGGAACAAGCGGTTCGGACGTGATATAACCGGCCAAGGTGCCGTCGACCTCGACCCGGAACACGTCGATCGTCCCGCCGCCCGGTTTGAAAAGCTGATAGGATTCTTCGAGGTAGATATTGCCACTCAGGAACGTGACAGACCCGTCCAGACTGGTCACGTCGCCTGTCTGCGTCAGGTCATCGCCAACTTCGTTGTTGAATCTGTCACCGTTGAAATCCGTGCCATTGTCCGGCGCGCCATTGACCAGCGTCCCTCCGGCGCCGTCAACCACCGAAAACAATACCCGGTCCGCATTCGGGTCATACGTATTGGACAGCGTAACACCGCCGCCAAAAAACGAGACGGTTATTACGCTGGGATCATACCCGATATACGAATAATTCGCCATAAAGTGACCTCACACTCGCGAAACACGCTTCATTTGTTATACTGAGTTAAGTTGGGCTTAAATAAGGAACTTTTGTGCAGCGGAACCGGTCACACATGTCCACGAAGTTGCTACCTTGCACGCCAATCGATTAATTCTTGATGAACAGAGACCCCGGACACCAACCGCGAGGCTCGGGTAGCCAAACAGAACACCGGGGCAGAAGGGTCCAAAGGGATGGTCACAAAAGCAGAGCTTGAACAGCAGGTTGCTGAGTTAAAGCGCCAATTGGCGGAGTATTCCCGCAACGAGAAGCCGATTGAATATCGCGAAACCAATGACCCACAGACACCTGATCACGAGATGATTTCAGAAGCTTGGGCCGAAAATCTGCGACATCTTCCCGGGCAGATCGAAGATGTGCTGACCGAACTGGAAGATTTGCCCCACAAAAAGCCGATTCTGTTTGCCCTTGGTGTCTTTGCCCTTGGGTATTTGATTGGCCGGTCCCGGTAGGAGCGTATCATGAGCCGTATTTCCAGAAACTTGTCGATCGTCCTACGTTCAGAACGGCTGATTGCCCAGCGGCAATTTACCATCGCGGCGCGCCGCACCGGGCTATATGCCGCGGCCGGTCTGGCCGTGGGGCTGGCTGTGATCATGCTGAATGTCGCAGGCTATTTCGCATTGTCAGAAACACTATCGAAACCGCTGTCGGCGCTTCTGGTTGCCGCAGCGAACCTTGTGTTGGCGGTTTTGCTGGCCCTCTTTGCCAAATCAATGTCCTCGCAGTCCGACAGTGAAACAGTGACTGAATTGCGCGACATGGCGCTGGCAGACATCGAAGAAGAAATCCGCGACGGGCTGACACAGGCGCAGGACGCGATTACGCATGTCAAAAAAATGTCACGGGACCCTTTTGGTACAATCGCGCCCGAACTGGCCGCCGTAATTGTTAAGATACTGGCGCGACGCGCTTCCGATCGCTCAAAAACGGACTAGAAAGCCTAAGAGTCAAAGACTGACGCCTAATCTAACTAAACGAACGGCCGCTACAGAGGTCGAAATGTCCTTCGCCGATGCCCTCGCGCCTACGGGCTGTGCGAGGGTCACAGTCGAAAGGCCAAAGGTTCCCAAGCGCACTCCGGACGGAATCAGCGCGCTTTAGGCTGCTGGTTCACCGGCGGGAACAATGCCCTGCGCGACCCATTGGTCGAATATCTCCAGGGCGGTGATGCAGAATTCCGGGTCATTGATATGGGCGTCCAGTTCGGTTGCCTGAACCGAAGGTGCGACAGTAGTTGTCAGAGCCTCAATAAACGCGCTCAGGCCATCTGGGTCGTAACAATCTCCACCCGGGCGATCCCATTCCTCGATGCCGCCGCGCGGTATGATCAGATGGGTGGGCGCGGGACTTTCGCCAAGGCGCTTGTTCAGTTCGTGGGCAATTTCGCGCCGCTCGTCAGCAGTGTAGTAGGTGTTCTTGACCAATTTGTTGTGGGTGTGGATCGGACGGTTCAAAAACCGTTCCGGGATGTCTTGCCAGCCCGCAAAATCTATCAGGTCCATACATCCCGGGGCCACGATCTGCGGAATGCCGGCCCGCCCTGCCCCGCGATGCCGGTCCTTGCCTGCGTTCACGACGGAACCGGCCAGCAGATTGCCCAATTCGCACCCGGCAAAGTCCATAACGCAGACAAAGCCGTTTTGGCCTGCGATCTGTTCAAAGGCCATGCCGCCCATGCCCATGGCATGAAATACGGCAACTTCATAACCGCGCTCTTCCAACGCAGGTTTGAGTGTCTTGATGTACTTGAGGCATGAGGTCCCCAACGAGGTGACACCCACCATCGGACGCCCGCTTTTGGCCGGTTCTGCCGCGCGTGCGGCCCCCAAAACGGCGCCTGCCGCCTGTGACAGCGACGATTTGCAGATCGCGTTCAACCCATACAGCCCCCCGGCCCAGAGGATCATCTGGATGTCCGGCGAAAGACGCTCGGCCGGGATCAGGGCCGAGAAGGACACGGTAGAGACGACGTATTTGGGCACTCCGATAGGCAACGATTGACAGACATCCAGCGCAAGATCGGTACCCATGGTGCCGCCCAGTAAGATCACACCGTCAATCAGGCCCTGATCGTGCAAGCGGCGGGTCAGGACACAGGCACCGGCGGACATGATCTGCATAGCCACATGTTCGCTACCACTGTCTATGGCGGCCTGGATCGAGCTGCCACCCGCCTTGGCCACATCATGTTTCGAATAGTCGGTGGGATTGGCGGGGTCGCCCAGAACACTGACGTCCAGGGTCAGCACACCACCGCCCAAGGAACGGATCTTTGCCGCCATGAACTCCAACTCGTCGTTTTTGGTGTCATATGTCCCAACGACAAGGATCGTCTTGTCCGCCATGAGGTCCTCCGCTGAATTTTAATTAACATATTAAGAACTAGGCTGCGCGATTGTCAATTGAGCTTCCCTGGTCTGGTGTCAGCCCCGCATCAACTCTCCTTTGGGGTCGTAGTACGGCGCAAACTGAACCCTTAGCGGGTACATTTCCCCGGCGATTTGAACGTCAAAGCCGCCCTCGTCGATCCAGGCCTTCGAGACACCTTCCTCATGGTGCAGGCTGGCCAAACCGACCATCGCCTGCAACCGGAAGCCCCAGTCGCCCGAGGTGACATGCCCCACAATCCTGCCATTCTTCCACACAGGCTCGTTGTGAATCAGATACGGACCGGTTTCAGCATCCAGGTCGTCAACTTTGCAGGATACGGTGCGGTGCGCAGTCGCGGCACCGCCAGCCTTCTGTTCAGTCAGAACGTCCTTGCCGAGGAAGTTGCCAGCCTTATCCAGCGCTACTGCAAAACCCAGCCCGGTTTCATAAGGCGTGTCATCCTCGGCGATGTCATGCCCGAAATGTCGGAAGCCCTTCTCGAGCCTGCAAGCGTTCATGGCGAACATTCCCATATGGAGCATTCCGTGCGATTTGCCCGCTGCAATCAGCGCTTCATAAACACCAGCGACGAACTCGGTGGGTATCATCAGCTCGTACCCGAGTTCACCAATGAACGAGCGCCGGATGGCCCACCCGCGGGCATAAGCCATGTCGATTTCTCGTGCCGCGCCAAAGGGGAAGGCCTCGTTCGACAGGTCATCGCCCGAGATGGCAGACAGAATGTCGCGCGATCTTGGACCGTGGATCGTGATCAGGCCATAGCCCGAGGTCGCGTCGAACACCTCGAACCGCCAGCCCGGTTCGGCGTGATCCTTGATCCATGCCTGATCGCGCATCTGGCTGGGATGGCCTGTAATTACCATGAAACAATCCTGCGCTGTTCGGGTCACGGTCACATCGGCCTCGATCCCGCCGCGCGCGTTCAGGAACTGGGTGTAGACCGAGGTGCCGACCGTGACATCCATCTGCGCGCCGCAGACCTTGTTCAGCGCTTTGACCGCGTACGGACCCTGCACCTGAATTTTCGAATACATCGATTGATCGATCAGCACAGCAGCATCCCGGGCGGCCAGACATTCGGCCCTGACGTGCGGTGCCCAGTCTTTGCGCCGCAGGCTCGGTTCTTCATTCCAACCCTTTTTTTCGGGGTCGAAGTACATCGGCACCTCCCAGCCGATCCGCTCGGCAAATGTCGCGCCTGCCTCTTTCAGCCGATCATGCAACGGCACCCGACGCACTCTGCGTGCCGAATGGACCTGCCGTCCGACCCAGTTGACGCCATAGTGGAAGCCTACTGACTCGGCGCTGCGGTCATGATTGTATTTGGTATTGCGCTGGAATGGGTGCGCCCGGCGGGCCAGCATCGGGCCCATGCCCCGCGACGGCGCGCCGTCGGTTATCCATTCCGCCATTGTCAGGCCAACACCACCCGAGTTCAGGATTCCGTTCGAGTTCATGCCGGCTGCCACAAACAGGCCCTCGATCTCGCCGGTCGGACCCAGATAGGGGCGGCCATCGGGTGTAAAACTCTCGGGCCCGTTGAAAAAAGTCTGTATGCCCATCTCGCCCAGTGCAGGCATGCGTTCGAACATCTTCTCAAGATTCGGTTCGACATGTTCCATGTCAAACGGCAGCTCGTCGAATTCGAAGTCTTCGGGGATGCCGTTCCTGCCATAGGGCTTGCCATGCTTTTCGAATGACCCGATCAGCAGCTTGCCAGTGTCTTCTTTCCAATAGGTCCGCTCTTCGGCGATGTTCAGAATCGGCTGGGTCCTAAGCAAGCCGCCCACAGGTTCAGTAACAATGTAGAAATGTTCAGTCGCGTGCAGCGGCACGGTTACTCCGTGTGCCTTGGCAAACAGGTGGCTCCACATGCCGCCCGCCAGCAACACTTTGTTGGTCGCGATCACGCCCCTTTCTGTGTCGATACCAACCACCTTGCCATCCCGGATGACCAGACGATCAACCCTGGTGTTTTCGAACACCTGTGCCCCCATGGCCCGCGCGCCCTTGCTAAGCGCGACCGTAACGTCAAGCGGGTTCACCTGGCCATTCGACGGAACAAAGAATGCGGATTTCACGTCATCGGTTTCGATCCATGGCCATTTCTCTTTCAACTCGTCGCGAGACAGCATGAAAGTCTCGATCCCCATGCGGGCTGCGTGGTCGTGGCTGCGCAGCAGTTGTTCGTGGCGCACATCGCCGATTGCCAGATTGATCGTGCCGTTTGTCTTGTAGCCGGTCGCCTGTCCGGTTTCGATTTCCAAATCGCTGAAAAGGCGCGCTGTATATTTGCCCAGCTCGGTCTGTGCCGTGCTGTCGCGTAACTGCCCGACGATCCCGGCTGCATGCCAGGTTGTTCCGCTGGCGATCTTCCGTCGCTCGACCAGAACTGCGGGAACGCCGCGCTTTGCCAGATGATACAGGGTCGAAATGCCGATGATACCACCACCGATGATCACCACAGGCGCTTGTTCAGGAAAAGAGTTGGGCATCAAAACAATCCTTCAGTCTGCAAGGCAGCCGATCTTCGGGGTTTCGGATCACAAACGCCGTGGGGTCAAGCTGTGCCGGATCCACCCTGCGCTGTCGGGTGTTATGTGCCAAAGAATGGTCAGGAATCACAATAAATCGCACCATTTCTTCATCAGGGCCTTGGTGCGCCAGTCAGTGCGATTTCAAGCTTTTCCACTGCGGTTTGGAGAAACACGGCAAGTTCCACTGTTCGGGCTTCATCCAAACTCGCGTCGGGAACGGCAATGGCAACGGTTCCCGCAGGATCTTTACCGTCAGTGAAGAACGGCATCGCTACGCTGGCAACGCCGATGTCAACCGCATTGCGACTGCAGGCAAACCCTCGGGCTCGGGTCTCCGAGATCAGCTTCCTGAGCGTCTCCAAATCCGTCACGGTGTACGGCGTCAGCTTTTCCCGTTTGAGTGCCAACAATTGCTCGCGTGTCTGATCCGAACAGAACGACAAATACGCAAGGCCGGAAGACGACGAATGAAATGGGTAGGAATCCGCGGGCCGCAGGTTGATCACATTCCCACGCGGCGGCAAGGTGAAGGCCGCAGTCGCCATCCCCTTGTCGCCGGGAATACCGACATGCACTGTTTCATTTGCCTGGGCGGACAACCATTGCGATACGATTTGCGTTGCATTCACCATCGGTACGGTGGCCTCTCTCAACCTGGCCAGCGAGAGGAATCCGTGGCCCAACCGGTATTTTCGGTTCTCCGGGTTCTGTTCGATGAACCCGTGACTGATGAGTGAGACCAGCAGCCTGCGCGTGACCGCCTTGTCCTGCCCTGTTGCCCTTGCCAGGTCATTCAGACCAATTTCGAGGCTTTCCAAAGAAAACTGGCGCAGCAGCATCATGGCTTTGTCGACAGTTTTCATTTCGATCTCCCCTCAAAGGCATAATCCAGAAATGACACGACGATCATGCCACCGCACCCTCGTCTGCATGTCAGAACGTGATTAAGACGCCCAGTCGATGCTGAACTCCTCACGAAAAGCAAACCTTGCCAGGTGGGCTTCGATCACCTCTTGCCACCGGGCAAGGTCGCCCCGGGGTCCGGTTGCGGCCGAGATGGTCAGGCTGGTTTCGTCCGCCGTCAGCGTGACAGCATTGCCGTTCTCGAAGGCCACACTCCCTTCGGTGTCGTCAAAGAAAACTTCGGCCTTGTGGGACCAATGCTTGCACAACTGCTGCAGATATTTGCTGCCAGTACTTGTCTGTGCAACGCCCGTGACACTTTGGTCCGGCAACAACGCCAGCGCCGCGTCGGCAGCGCCGCGCATAGCCGAGGCAAACAGGGTTACATCAATACTTGTCGCCAGAAAGGTCACGCCCAGATCCAGGCATTTGCGCTGCATTCCGGGGTCGAGTGTCAGGATACCCGCGGCCTTGCCAGCGGCGGTGATCCGCGTCAGGGCATCAAAAATTGCCTCGACCACATCGGGATGACTGGCGTTACCCAGGTGGCCCATATCCGCGGCAAGATCGGCAGGGCCAATAAAAACACCGTCCACATCCGTTGTCAGTATGTCATCCAGAGCGGCCATGCCCAGTCGGTTCTCAACCTGAACCAGCAGGCACACCTGTTCGTCCGCTGTTGTCAGGTAGTCCGGAATTGCGCCAAATCGCGAAGCCCGCGCCATTGAAGAACCAACCCCCCGGACACCTAGCGGCGGGTATTGTACAGCCCGAACCAGTACCCTCGCCTGATCACCGCTTTCGACC
This sequence comes from Ruegeria sp. AB8, assembly GCF_056542605.1. Taxonomy (NCBI): domain Bacteria; kingdom Pseudomonadati; phylum Pseudomonadota; class Alphaproteobacteria; order Rhodobacterales; family Roseobacteraceae; genus Ruegeria; species Ruegeria sp. AB8. Next base: position 177,657 of record NZ_JBQGAB010000004.1, on the reverse strand, counting down.
ATCGGCACAAGAATGGTCTGCACCCCGGCATCCAGATACTGCTTGATCATCCAGGTCTCGCCAATCGGCAACCGGGCCACCGGATGGCTGCCCGAACCGTCGATAACGCGCACTTGCTCCAATACCGTGCGCAGGTCGTTGGGCGCATGCTCACCATCCACCAATAGCCAGTCGAACCGTGATGTGGCCGCTATTTCAGCGGCATAGGCATCGGCCATACCCAACCAGCAACCGATCTGAGGTTGCCCGGCCTTCAGTGCGGCTTTGAACGGGTTCTGTGGCGCGGACATTCTGAGCCTCCTTTAAGCGAATTGTATGTCGACCGAGCCGAACGAGCCGAAATCGGCGTGGATTTCGGTGCCCGAAGGACATTCGACAGGGCGAATGAAGCTACCCGACAGGATCACCTGGCCCGGCTCGATGCTCTGACCATATTGTGCCATGCGCCGGGCAAGCCAGACAACGCTTTCGACAGGATCATTCAGAACACCTGCACCCAGGCCGGTTTCTTCGATCTCGCCATTGCGGAATGTCAGTGCGCCGACCCAGCGCAGATCGAAAGTCTCAAAGGCGTGGCGTTCTGCACCCAGTACGATGCCGGCATTGGCGGCGTTGTCGCTGATCGTGTCAAACACGGTGCGTGCCTTGCTGGTCTTTGGATCGACCCGCTGAATGCGAGTGTCGAGGATTTCGATGGACGGCGCGACATAATCAGTCGCAGCAATGACGTCCGCGCGGGTTACATGTTCCCCAGCCAAGGCAGACTTCACGACAAAGGCAATCTCGGCCTCGATCCGAGGCTGGATGAAACGGCCCGCAGGCACAGTGCCACCATTTTCAAAGGCCATGTCATCGAACAGGATGCCACTGTCGGGAATGTCGATATTCAGCGCATATTGCATCGCCTTCGAGGTCAGCCCGATCTTCCAGCCGATCACCTTGCGCCCTTCGGCCAGTTTGGCGCGATGGATGGCGTTCTGCACCGCATAGGCATCGTCCATTCCCATCTCGGGATGCCGCAGTGTCAGCAGACCGATCTGTTCGCGCGTCTGCTCGGCCCGCAACAGATCGGCGGCCGCGCAAGCGTGATCTTCGGGGGTCATACCTGTTCATCCTCGACAGTGTTGCGCAGTGCGCCGATGCCGTCGACAGAAACCTCGACCACATCGCCGGGGACCAGGTATTTCGGCGGGTCAAACCGTGCACCTGCGCCGGTTGGCGTCCCGGTGACAATGATATCGCCGGGGTGCAAAGTCATGAAGGTCGAGATGTACTCGATCTCGCGCCGGATCGGGAACATCATACGATTCAACGTATCGTCCTGACGCAACTCGCCGTTGACATGCGTCTGAATGCGGGCGTCGTCCAACTGGGCCGCGTCGGTGAAAGGCACAAGCCAAGGGCCGATCGCGCCGGTTCTGTCCCAGTTCTTGCCCTGTGTGACGTTGAACTTGGCGTGGCGCACCCAATCGCGGATCGTACCCTCATTGCAAAGCGTGAGTGCCGCGATGTGATCATAGGCGTCGTCTTGTGAAATCCTGCGGCCCGCCTTGCCAATCACGATGGCCACCTCGCCTTCGTAATCCAGCGTGTGGTTTTCCGGCGGGCGGATCAGAGGGCAGTCATGTCCCGTAAAGCCGCTGGCAAAACGCGGGAACAAAGACATGTATTTCGGTTGCGCGCTGCCATCCTTGTATTCCGCATTGCGGTCAGGGAAGTTCACGCCGACGCAGAGGATACGGCGGGCGTCGGGCATCACCATTTCATAGGTGAAATCTTCATGAGTTACGGGTTTACCATCCGCTTTTTCGGCCAGTTGGTCGAACGCTCCGGCGGCGATAACTTCGTACAAGCTGCTGTGGTTTGGAAATTCGCCATTCAGCGCAATTGCGCCGTCCTTGGTAATGGCACCGAAAAAGGTTGCGCCATTGGCGGTGTAAGTTGCAAAGCGCATCAGGCCTCCTCGGCGGCCTTGCTGCCACCCATGCAGAGAAAACATAGCATACGAACCCGCGTCCCGACCTCAGACCGAGAAGCTGATGTTGGCCTGCCCCGTGCCGGAGCTTCCGAAATACGGTGTGTAAATATCGATCTGGCCCTTGTAGCTGCCCCAACCCAGCGCGCCGAACAGCAATGCGGTGTCGTTCATCGCACACTCACCCGTGCATTTCCTGGCGTAGTCGGGAAGCATTTCCAAAAACTCTTCAAACCGACCCTGTTCCCACAGCTCCAGTACACGCATATCCATCTGACGATTGAACTCGCCATTCACGGCGTTCAGCCCTTCGACCGAGCGCTCGTTGGGCGTAAAGTCATGGCTCAGCGAACCCGATGCGAGAATTGACACATTGCGGTCGGAACGACGGATACCTTCGGCGATGGCCTCGCCCCAGACACGGTTTTCGGCAATCGACGAGAACTGGTTGACCGCGACGGGTAGCACCCGCGCATTTACACCGTCATTGATGAAATGCATGGGCAAAAGGGTGCCGTATTCCATGCCCATATCGGGATGTGAATGGCCAAGGGCCCTCTCCCCCCGCTCACGCAAGACGTCAAGGATGGTTTCCCCCAATTCGTGATCCCCGCGATAGTCAAACTCCATGTCCGCCAGCATGTGCGGCAACTCGTGGCTGATGAAACGGCCTTTGTGGTGCTCTTTCGTGTTCAGATGGAACCCCTGATTGGTGATCCAGTGGGTGTCGAACACAACAAACGTATCCACCTTGCGGTCAATTGCATCCTGACGCAGGCGCGCATATCCGTCGATGGCGGGTTGCCGGATGCCTTTGTATTTCGGCATCGTGTGGGACATCCAGATGCTGGGCACATGCGTGATTTTCGCGGCCTGTACAATCTTTCCCATGACGGTTCCTCCTTATGATCGTGACGTCTGGCCTGACTGCCAGAACGTCCTATGGTCCGAGCGTTTGATGGACCAATGATGCGCACTTCCTGATTCAACTATAGTCAGCCAACCCCTGCCAAGGGATCAGGCTGCACGATACTATTTCCCAAGTTGCATGATCTTGTGCTGACCGGTGGCAAAGCCAACATGCTTTTGTTCCATGTAGAATTCAAAGCTCCAGTCGCCGCCGTCCCGGCCGATACCCGACGCCTTGACGCCGCCGAAGGGCGTGGGCAGGTGGCGCACATTTTCCGAATTCACCCAGATCATACCTGCTTCCAGTTTGTCCGTGAACCGCAGGGCACGCGTCAGGTCGTTGGTCCAGACGTAACCGGTAAGGCCGTAAGGCGTGTCATTTGCGATCTGTAGCGCCTCTTCTTCGGTCGAGAACGGGATGGACGTCAGAACCGGGCCAAATATTTCCTCGCGCGCGATGCGCATCTGGTTGTTGGCATTTGTAAACAAGGTTGGCCGCACGAAATACCCTTCGTCCCCCACTTTGACGCCGCCGGCTGCGATAGTCGCGCCATCGTCTTTGGCGATGTCGAAATACGAGGTGACTTTATTGTAGTGCTCTTCCGTTACCAGCGGGCCGATCTCGGTCGCCGGGTCCAACGGGTGACCGACCTTGATGCTGTTCACGCGTTCTACCAGCTTGGCCTCGAACTCGTTTTTGATGGTGTCTTGTACCAGCAAACGCGAAGACGATGTGCAACGTTCCCCATTGATCGAGTAGATCATGAAAATCACGGCATCCAGCGCGCGGTCCAGGTCGGCGTCATCGAAGACAATCACCGGGTTCTTGCCGCCCAGTTCCAGATGCATCCGCTTGAGCGTATCCGCGCCCTGCTTTGTGATTATGCTGCCGGTGCGGCTTTCTCCGACAAAAGCAATGGCCTTGATCAGCGGATGTTCGGTCAACGTCTTACCGGCATCCGGTCCAAACCCGTTCACGATGTTCAGAACACCCTTGGGCAGACCGGCCTCTTCCGCGATTTCGACCAGTAAACGCGCCGACAGCGGTGAATCTTCGGCCGGTTTGTGAACGACGGTACAACCCGCTGCCAGTGCCGGCGCGATCTTCCAGGTCGACAGCATGAACGGCGTGTTCCACGGAGTAATGACACCAACCGGGCCAATTGGAACGCGGGTGGTGATGTTCATCAGGGTCGGTGACTTAAGATACTGTCCATCCCTTGCCTGCACCACCTGATCAGCGAAATAACGGAAGTTCTCGGCACCGCGCAGTGCCGCCTTGGACATGAAACGCAGGGTCTGACCGGTGTCCCAGCACTCACAAAGGGCAATTTCCTCGGCACGCGCCTCGATCGCGTCGGCCACGTTCAGCAGGATACGGCGGCGTTCAGTAGCGGGCATATCGCGCCACGCGGCGAATGCCGAGTGGGCTGCCTTGGCCGCCGCATCGATGTCATCCGCCGTCCCATGGGCAACATCGCAGATCACGGACTTGTCCACTGGCGAAGTGGATTGAAACACTCCGGCCGCCCCGTCGCGATCTTCGCCCGCAATGCGGTTCTTGATGCCTGTCTCTTTGAACCGGGCCAGAAACCCCGCCAATTTTTTGATATTGGTGTCCAAGGCGCTCATGGTTCAGGTCTCCTGCTGGGTTGCAGCCAATTGGTCCCGGCCCAGATGCTCTCTGATAGTGCCGGTCTTGGGCGAAAGGTCCGGATCGATGTCACGCATCTCAAGCGACAGAGCGATGGAGTGCATCGAAAGGGCCGGTTCAAGATACGCCCTTACCGCTTCGAATATGCGCTGCGTTGCGTCCTGCTTGACGTCTTCGGGGCGACCGGCGCGCAGTCGGATCGAAATATCGACAAAACCATGCGCCGGGTTCCCGTCGGCAATGGAATAGTGATGCACCCGCGTGGCGCGTACGCGAATACCCGCCATCGGGAACGTGTCAATTGCTGCTGCTGTTGCGCGCACACACTCGCACAAACCATCCATATCGACCCAGTCTTCTAGGTTACCAGAGTAATCGATGTGGAAATGCGGCATGGTTCCCTTCCCTTCAATTAGTAAACATGTTTAGTAATTACGTCACCACGTGTCAAGAACTTGACTTGTTAATCTTTGCAATTCCGGAAGCAGCGCTCTAGAAAACGGCATGACCACACAAAGCCACACCAAGAGCACTTCCCGCGCGCTTCCGATCGCGCTGCTGCGTGCCCGCGAAACAGTCATGGCGCCCATTCGGGACATGTTGAACAACATTCAGCTTACAGAACAGAAGTGGCGCATTCTTCGCGTTCTGGATGAGTTTGGTGAAATGGAACAAAGCGCCATCTCGAAAGAGGCCTGTCTTCTGTTGCCCAGCCTCACCCGCATTCTGCGCGCCATGGAAGCAGACGGCCAGATTACACGCCGCCAGGACAGTCAGGACAAGCGCCGGTCTATGGTGAAGATCACGGATACAGGTCGTGGAATCCTGACCGAGAACCTTCCGACATCCCTTGCAATTTATGATCGCATTGAAGAACAGATGGGTCAGGACAAGCTGGACGACCTTCTGGACCTGCTTGAGGAGTTGCAGGCCGTCAAGATCTGACCACACACAAACCGGGCGGGGCCAGCCACGCATCTAAAGTGTCGACAGACCGGTATCCAGTGCCGACAGAATCTTGGCCACGTCCTCGGACGTGATGACCAGCGGTGGTGACAGGATGATGTTGTTGCCCGACACACGGACCATCACGCCATCTTCGTATGCCGCCTTCTGCACCTGCAAGGGCAGATGCTTGGCAACCGGCGCCTTGGTTGCACGATCAGATACCAGTTCCAGCGCACACATCAAGCCCTCGCCTCCGCGCACATCTCCGATTGCGTCGTGTTTTTCAGCCAAATTTTTCAATCCGGTAAAAAGTTCTTCACCGCGGGCCGCGGCGTTTTCCCAAACACGCAAACGATTGATTTCAGACAGAGCCGCCAGCGCAGCCGCTGCGCCGACCGGATGGCCGGAATAGGTATAGCCCTGATCGACTGACGCCATACCTGTGGTGTCGCTTTCAAAAACCTCGGCGACCGCGCCCGAAATCATTGCCGCACCGAATGGGAAATAACCGTTGGTGATCGCCTTGGCTGTCGTCATGATGTCGGGCTGCACACCCCAATGCCGCGCGCCGCTTTCGCTGCCGGTACGACCAAAAGCAGTGATGATCTCGTCCGATATAAGAAGAATACCGTTTTTCGAACAGACCTCGCGCACCATCGGCATGAAGCTTTTGTGTGGTGGGATCACGCCGCCTGCGCCCAGAATCGGCTCCATGATGAATGCGGCGACGGTATTTGCCCCCTGGAATGCGATCTCGGCCTCCAGCGCCTTGACGCAAAGTTGCGCCAGACGCTCGGGGTCTGTTTCGTCGAACGGATTGCGATAGGTCCACGGCGCGGGCACATGGAAACAGCCCGGCATCATCGGCTCGTAAGCCGCGCGGAACTTCTGGTTGCCATTGACCGAAGCGGCCGCGAAATGGGTGCCGTGGTATCCTTGCTTGAGGCTGATGAACTTTGTCCGACCGGCCTCGCCCCGCACTTTGTGATACTGTCGCGCAAGCTTCAGTGCGATTTCAACTGAATCCGATCCGCCCGAAGTGAAAAAAGCTCGGGTCAGACCATCAGGCTTGAAAAACTGCGCCAACTCATAGGACAGCTCAATCGCCTTGTCGTTGCTGGTGCCCCGGAAGGTCGAGTAATACGGCAGCGCATTCAACTGATCGGTAATGGCCTGCTTAACCGGATCACAGGAATAACCCAGATTGACGTTCCACAACCCGCCAACCGCGTCGATGGCCTTGTGGCCGTCAATATCGATGATGCTGACCCCTTCCCCTCCGGTCAGGATGGTGGGCGGATTGTTTTGACTGTCGGCAGGATGTGCCATCGGGTGCCAGAAATGGCGCGCGTTGTTTTCCTTCAGGAAATTGGAGTCTTTCATATCACGGGTCTCCGAGGATCTTGTCCGCCCATCGGTCAGGGCTGGAACGCGGTTGGGAAGTTTCGCGGAAACTGACCACCGAAATTCGCAGTCAGTTCGAGCGAAAGGGAATGCAATGTCGTCAGGATCAAAGGCAGGTGATCGCCGTTTGCACGAATTTCAGGCACCGCAATTGCGATTGTGCCTATCGCCACCTGATCAATTCCAAAGACAGGCGCAGCGTATCCATAAACGCCTGCTTCAAACCCGCCTGCGCTGTTTGACCAGCCCTTGCGCCTGATCTCAGAAACCCGTTCACGTATCAGGTCAGGGGACACCAGGGTTTCCGCTGTGTAGGACGTCAAGGCCTGGCGATCCAGATCTTCAAGCAGGTGAGCGGGGCCAAAACTCAGCAGGCACAGGCCGGAGGCCGTTGCATTGATCGGCAGAATTTCCGCCGGATCAAGGCTGACCCGCACGGTGTACCGCGTGGTTTCCAGCGCCAGAGCGGTCTGCAATTTGCCTTGTTGCAGCAGCGAAAGGTGCATGCTTTCGCCGATTACCTGCATGGCGGACTGCATCCTTACGCGCGCGCCTTCAAGCCCCGGATTTGCGATTTCCCGCAGCGCGGCAAGACGCACCACAGCCGGTCCGATCGCATAGGACTTGGAGTGCGGGTTTTGTTCGATCAGGCCAAACTCTTCCAATGCGCGAAGGTGGCGCAGAGTCGTTGCCTTGTTCATACCGGACAGCCGGGCAAGGTTGCTCAGACCGATCTCCGGCTGAGCACTTGAAAACAACTCGAGCAATTTCAAAGCATTAAGAGCGGTGCCCATGCGCTTTTCTCTCCTTCGCACGTAATACTTGACAGAAAGCATTTAACAAAGCAACATTATTGTTGTTACTTCGGTTCAAAAAATGAACCAAGCCAGGGAGGCGTCAATGAAAAAAATTCTAACCGCTGCCGTTTTTGCAGCCTCTGCAACAGCAGCACTTGCTGAATACCCGGAAAAGCCGGTGACCTTTGTGGTTCCGTGGCCTCCGGGCGATCTGGAAGACGTGTTAACCCGGATGATCGCAGATGAATTCCAGGCCATGTACGGCGTTCCGGCCGCGGTTGTGAACAAGCCTGGCGGCGGAGGCGGCCCCTTCCCCGGCGCGGTTGAGGTCGCAACGGCTCCGGCAGATGGCTACACCATCGGATCCTTCGTTATTGGCGTTCCTGTCATCGGGCCCGAGATCGGAATCCCGGAGCTGAACCCAAATCCATTCGACCCTATCGGAATTTTCCTGACCTATCCGTTCGTGATCGCATCCAGCAAAGATGCGCCATTCTCGAATTGGGACGAACTTGTAGCGCACGGTAAGGAAAACGATGTGGCTCTTGGCCATTTCGGCTCGGTCCTGCCGCCCACACAGGTTACGTTTGCGGCTGCGGTGAGCAGCGGCTTCGACTTTGCAAGCGAAGCGGCGTTCGACGCGCTGGACTGCAACACATTGGCGTCAGGTGACGTGGACGTCATCAATACCACGCTGCAACTCGTGCTGCCCTGCCTCGACAATGTGAACATTCTGGCCAGCATCGGTGGTGAACGAATTTCGCTTGTACCGGACACACCAACGGTTGTCGAAATGAACCCGGACCTGCCGCTTGCGTTGTGGAACGGGTTGTTCGTGCACAAGGACACTCCGGCAGATGCCCGTGAAAAGATCACTGCCGCCGCGCAAAAGGCGTTGGAGTCCGACAAGGCCAAAAAGCTGGCTGAAGAAACCGGTGCGTTGATCTATTGGCAGGACCCTGACGCGTCAAATGCGCAAATCGAACAGGACAAAGCGTCGTTCGCGAAAATCGAAGAGATTCTGGGCGAATAAGCACCTAACAGGGCGCGGGTGGAAAGCCCGCGCCTTGTTGCATGTCGGGGAGGGACATGATGATTGCAAAAACGCTTCAGGACATGTTCAGAAGGTATCGCCGACCTGGCGACATCATCTTTGCCGTCTTTTTCCTTGCCTTCTCGTTGTTCCTGCTCAGCCAGTTGGGCACCGAGACAAAGTTGGTAAAGCGCACCAAGTGGTTTGCGCAGCCGTCGCTGTGGCCGACCATCGCCATATGGGGCATGGTGATTTTCAGCGCCCTGCATCTGATCGGCTCAGCCGTTTCCCCCCGTATTCCCGGGCGCTGGAGAGAGCTTACTTTCTGGCTCATGTCTCTTGAATATGTTGTCTATTTCCTGATCTACGTGGTGGCCGTGCCGTGGCTGGGGTACTTGCCCTCGACCATGCTGTTCGCCGCTTTTCTGGCCGCGCGCACCGGTTTTCGAACGCCCGGCACAATCGGGATTTCACTGCTGTTCGGCGCCAGCGTCGCCATTCTTTTCAGAGCATTTCTTCAGGTGAATATCCCGGCAGGTCGGGTTTACGAGTTCCTTCCGGACTCCGTCCGCGTCTTTGCCCTGACCTATCTGTGAGGCCGCTATGGACAATCTGATTTCCGGCTTTGCAATTCTGGCCCAATGGCAGGTTTTGATCGCACTGCTCATCGGGTCTGTTGGCGGAGTCATCATCGGCGCACTGCCCGGCGTCGGGGCGGCTGTCGCCATCGCCATTCTGCTGCCTGCTACGTTCGCCTTCGAGCCTATTGTTGGTCTGACCCTGCTGCTGGGTATCTACGGCTCATCGATGTACGGCGGCGCAATCCCTGCAATTCTGATCAACACGCCGGGCACGGCAGTGAATGCGCTGACAACCTATGACGGTTATCCAATGACAAAGCGGGGCGAGGGCCATCGCGCGCTGTCGCTGGCTTATTCCGCGTCGTTCTTTGGCGGCATCTTCTCGATCCTCTGCCTGATCATCCTGTCCCCGGTTCTGGCATGGGTCGCCCCGCATTTCGGCAGCCGCGAGATCTTTCTGGCCGCGTTTCTGGGCATCCTTCTGGTGATCCTGGCCCATCGTGGCCAGACATTTTCGGCGGCAATGCTGGCCTTCTTCGGCATCTTCCTGAACACGGTCGGGCTGGAGCCCGTCAAATACACAAAGCGTTTTACGTTTGACCAAAGCTGGTTGTCTTCGGGGATCGACCTTATTGTCGTTGTGCTGGGTTTGTTTGCCATCAGCCAGGCGCTATTGCTTCTGGTCGACAAGGAACACGCGCCCGGTGAGGCGCACGTTCGAGGCAACATCTTCGCCGGCCTCAAAGAACTGTTGGGCATCAAGCGCATCGCGACGGTGTCGTCTTCGTTAGGTGTCCTGATGGGCATGATTCCCGGAACAGGCGAATTCACTTCGCAATTCCTGTCCTACACCTATGCGCAGAAAAGCTCGAAGACTCCGGAAGCTTTCGGCAATGGCTCTCCCGAAGGTCTGGTTGCCTCTGAGGCTGCTAACAATGCGGTCCCAGGTGCCGCAATGATCCCCTTGCTGGCGTTGGGTATCCCGGGTGAGGCGCTGACGGCGATGATGCTGTCGGTCTTTTATGTCCACAACGTGGTCCCCGGGCCGCAACTGTTTGCCGAGCAGATGGATTTTGTTCTGGCTCTGTACATGTCGCTGATCCTGCTGAACGTGATCGTTCTGGTCTTTCTGTTGTTCTCGACAAATCTGCTGCTGAAGATAATTCAGATCCCGACCCGGTTCCTGGGCATCATGATCCTGACTTTGTCTTTTGTCGGGGTGTTCAGTCTGCGCAATTCAGTCACCGACTGCGCCATTGCGGCAGGGTTCGGAGTGTTTGGTCTGATCCTCAAACGTCTGAACCTGCCGATCGTGCCGATCATTCTGGGCATGGTTCTGGGCGGCATCATGGAGGTCAAGCTGCGCAGCGCCATGGCGCGGGTCAAAACGCCGCTCGATTTCATTGACAGGCCAATCGCAGCGATCCTGTTCATCATGATCCTGGGCGTCATTCTGCTGCATATCCGCACGCTGGTGAAGGAACACAAGGAACGGATCAAACCGCAGCCGATTGGCGACGAAGACTCGACACAGCAAGGATAACCCTCATGGACCAGACCTCGATTGATGCGCTGCGCGCGCAGGAAATCTCCCCTCGTGGTCATTTCATCAATGGTGCCTATCAGGCCGCAGAGAACGGCGCGCAGCACGAAGTGTTGTCGCCCATCGACGGTCAGCCCCTGGCACGCATTGCCGAGGGAACGCTATCGGACGTTGACACGGCGGTGCACGCCGCGCGCCTGGCGTTCGAAGATGGCCGCTGGTCCCGTATGTCGCCTGCCGGCCGCAAGAAAGTGCTGCTGAAGCTGGCCGATCTCATCGAAAGCCACGCACTCGAGATCGCCGTTATGGGCGTGCGGGACAACGGAACCGAGATAAACATGGCCTATAAGGCCGAGGCGCTCTCGGCCACCGGCACCTTTCGCTATTACGCCGAGGCGATAGACAAGGTTTACGGTCAGGTCGCCCCGACCGGACATGACGTGCTGGGACTGATCCATCACGCTCCGGTGGGTGTCGTGTGTGCAATTGTGCCTTGGAACTTTCCGCTGATGATCGGAAGCTGGAAGATCGCACCTGCTCTGGCTGCGGGCAATTCCATTGTTCTGAAACCGGCAGAGAGCGCCTCTCTCAGCCTGCTGAAAATCGCCGAACTTGCGTCTGCGGCAGGCGTTCCGGACGGCGTGTTCAACGTTGTTACGGGGCGCGGATCAGTCGTGGGCGAGGCGCTGGCGCTGTCGATGGACGTGGACATCATGGTGTTCACAGGATCAGGCGCAACAGGCCGCCGTCTGCTGGAATATTCCGCACGGTCGAACTTGAAACGCTGCTATCTGGAACTTGGCGGAAAATCCGCCAACATCGTCTTCAACGATGCCCCCGATCTGGCCGAGGCCGCGAAGGTTTCGGCAGCGGGTATCTTCCGCAACTCTGGACAGGTCTGCGTTGCGGGGTCTCGCCTGCTGGTGCAGGAAGACATCTATGAAGACTTCGTGGCCGAAATCTCGCGCCACGCCGAGAGTTTCCGCGTGGGTGATCCGCTGGATCTGAACAGCCAGATCGGCGCCGTTCACAGCCTGCCCGAGTTGGAAGCCAATCTGGACTTCGTCACCAGGGCCGAAGCTGAAGGTGCCGAACGCCGCACCGGCGGTCACCGTATCCTGACCGAATCCGGCGGCTACTATATGGCGCCGACGGTGATGGCGGGTGTGAAAGAGACCGATAGCCTGTTTCAGAACGAAGTATTCGGCCCGGTTCTTGCGGTGACACCCTTCAAGGACGAGGAAGAAGCGATCCGCCTGGCCAATGCCACTGTATACGGGCTTGCTGGAGGCGTATGGACGTCAAACCTCAGCCGGGCGCACCGCATGGTGGCAGGCGTGCGGGCGGGTGTCGTGCATGTGAACACTTATGGCGGTTCCGATCTGACGGTGCCGCTGGGCGGGATACGTCAATCGGGCAACGGGCACGACAAATCACTGCACGCGCTTGAAAAATATGTGGACTTGAAAACAGCCTGGATAAAGCTCTGAAATGTTGTCTGAACAATCCGCAGAACTGATCGAACGCAGAACCAGGCTGCTGGGTCCCAACGTCTCGACCTTTTATGACGAGCCTGTTCATTTTGTGAAAGGCGAAGGCGTCTGGCTGTGGGACGCCGAAGGGCGCAGATACCTGGATTGCTACAACAACGTTCCACATGTGGGCCACTGCAACCCGCGCGTGGTCGAGGCGATCTGCCGACAGGCAAGTACGCTCAATACACACACGCGATACCTGCATGACGGGATCTTGGATTATGTAGAAAGGCTGACCGGGACAATGGATGTCTCGCTGGACACGGCGATCCTGACCTGCACCGGATCCGAGGCCAATGACATCGCCCTGCGCATGGCCGAGGGCATGACTGGCAGGCGCGGCATCATCGCAACCGATGCGACCTATCACGGCAACACCTCGCTGGTCAGTCAGTTGAGCAAATCGAACATCCCCGCCGTGGGTTTTGGGCTGGGCCAGTATTTCCGCTTTGTCGAAGCGCCCGACAGCTTTCGCAACCCGGACCCGGACGGCACCAGGTTCGCGGATGCGGTGGCCGAACAAATCGCCGAACATAAGAAGTCCGGTCTTGGGTTTGCGGCCCTGATTGTCTGCCCGTATTTCCTGAACGAAGGGTTCCCGGACCATCCCGATGGCTGGCTGAAACCCGCCGCCGATATTGTCCGCAAGGCCGGCGGGCTGCTGATTTGCGACGAGGTGCAATCCGGTTTTGGCCGCACCGGCACCCATATGTGGGCGCATCAGAAAATGGGCGCGGTGCCGGATATCATGACACTTGGCAAGCCGATGGCCAATGGTCACCCGGTGGGTGGTGTCGTCACACGCACCGAAATACTGACCAAATTCCGCAAGGGCTATCGCTATTTCAATACGTTTGGCGGCAACCCGGTCTCGTGCGCAGCGGCCATGGCCGTGCTGGAAGAGATTGAAGACAAGCAATTGCTGGAAAATGCCAGAACGGTCGGGAAACACGCCCGATCGCGCATGAGGGCTTTGGCCCGGAAGTATGATTTCATCGGCGACGTGCGCGGCTCGGGCCTGATCTTCGGAGCGGAGATGGTGCTGGATCGGGACAGCAAGGAACCGGCCAGCGCCTTCACCGACCGGGTGATCAACGAAATGCGGCAGCGTGGGATCATTCATTCCAAGCTGGGGCGTCACAAGAACACTCTGAAAATCCGCCCGCCGATGCCTTTCTCGGTCGAGAATGCCGACTTGCTGTTTGAAACGCTGGATGAAGTTCTGGCCGAAACACCGATTTGCTCATGATAGACGCGGCAGAAAAGGCACTGGCGCTATGGGGGTTTCAAGACGCAGTTTGCACGTTGGCAGCGGCCCGCGAAAACCACGTTTATCAGGTACAGCTGGATGGGCGCAGCTTTGCGCTGCGATTGCATCGTCCCGGCTATCGCACAGATGCCGAACTGTGGTCGGAACTGGAATGGATGGGTGTGTTGGCCGCAGAACATGTCGGGGTACCTGAACCCATTGCCAGCAACCGGGGCAACTTTCTCGAGGTCATTGAGAACATGCAAATCGATGTTCTGACCTGGTTGCCGGGGCGGCCACTGGGGTCCACAACAACCGGGATCGATCACGAAGACCGCATCGGCCTTTTCCATTCCTTGGGCCGGGAAATGGCCCGCCTGCACTCCATCAGCGACGAGTGGGAGCGCCCTGCAGGGTTTTCGCGCTGGTCCTGGGACCGACCGGGATTGGTCGGCCAGGAACCCGTTTGGGGCCGGTTCTGGGAAAACCCGACGCTTGGCGATGACGATCGTGCGCTGTTCACGCGCTTCCGTGAAACGGCAGAGCGGGATTTGAAACGCATTGAATCGGAACTGGACTATGGCCTGATCCATGCGGATCTGGTCCGTGAGAACGTAATGATTGCGAATGATCAGGTCTCATTGATCGATTTTGACGATTCCGGCTTCGGTTTTCGCCTTTTTGACATCGCCACCAGTTTGATCAAAAACCTCGCGGAACCCGATTATGATCGACTGCAGGCTGCGCTTTTGGCCGGATACCGATCACAGCGTCCGATTGACACCAACCATCTTGATCTGTTTCTGGCATTGAGATCGGCAACTTATGTAGGCTGGGTTTCGACCCGGTTGCACGAAGATGGCTCAGAAGATCGGAACAGCCGATTTGTGGAAAACACCAGAAAACTGGCGCGCCGATACCTCAGGTAAAACGGTTGACATGGAGCCTCAGTTTCGAGGTCGTCCACGCTCGCCAGCCGACTCCCAACTTTGAAGTGGCACCGCAAAATTCAGGCCTTACCCACGTTCGGGTTCCTGTTTCATTTAGGCTTCGGATTGGACCGTCCCGTATAGGTCGTAATGACGCGGCTTAATCACGCCATTTAGGCAACGGACCCTGCATGTCGCGGTAGCCTCACAGCCCAAGTCGGCATAGAGAGGTTAAGAATAGAAAACGCATAGCGTTAACGCCGCTTTCAGGAGATCAAAAATGGCGAGTGAGGAAAAGGACCAGCGGCTTTTGAAGCGCGGCATCGAGGACACTCTGGTTACCGATTTCGCAACCAAGCACCGCAGCAGCTATGGAGACTTTTTGGAACTCAAGACCCTGCTGAGCATTCAGAAGACCTTTCAGGACCCTGCGGAACCGGATGAGCTGTTGTTTGTGATCATTCACCAAGTCAGCGAGCTTTGGCTGAAACTGATGCATCACCAACTTGTGGAAGTCCGGCGTTTTCTGCGCCAAGACGCCTTTGGCCCCGCTCTCAAGAACATTGATCGGATCAAGGCAATCCAGCGTCAGCTGATTGCGGCCTGGGAAACGCTGCTGACCATGACCCCGGCAGACTACATGACGTTCCGCGATGCGCTGGGAAGTTCATCGGGTTTCCAGAGTTATGGCTATCGCCAGATCGAGTTCATTCTGGGCAACAAGGACACCTCGACGCTCAAGGTTCATGCACACGACCCCGAGGTAATGGAGGAGTTGACCGCAGCGTTGACCAAGCCGTCTTTGTACGACGAGGTCATCATGATGCTGGCGCGAAAGGGCTTCGATGTTCCGCAGGACCTTGTCGAACGTGATTTTTCCCAACCATATGCGGGTGATCCGCGCATCGTAAACATCTGGGTCGAAGTTTACAGGAACAAAGACAAGTATTGGGACTTGTATGCCCTGGCTGAAAAGCTGATGGATGTGGAAACACTGTTCCAAAGATGGCGCTTTGACCACGCAACAGCCGTTGAGCGGGTCATCGGAATGCAACCGGGAACAGGCGGGTCCAGCGGTGTCGCCTTCCTGAAAAAGGCGCTGGAGCTCAAGTTCTTCCACGACTTGTACGACATGCGTTCCGAGCTTTTCTATGCGGGCGGAGAAAAGAAGTGACCTATCGCGGGTTTTCCCCGGACGAGCTGGAAAGACAATACTCTCCAAGTGTCATGGTTGGCGGAGATATCTCTCATTATCTGGCGGCCTACGCGGATATGAGTGCAGCCGCACGTGTCGAGCTGGAAGTGCTGGAAAACCTGAAATACGGGAACCTCAAGTCCAATATTTTGGATTTCTTTCCCGCAAGCGAAGCCAACGCGCCGCTGCACGTTTTCGTCCACGGCGGGTATTGGCAGGCGCTCAGCCAGCGTGAGTCAGCTTTGGTCGCGAAGCCGCTGGTTCGCGCGGGTCAGGCCTTTGCAACACTGAATTATACACTGGCCCCCAAAGCGCGTCTGGACGAGATGATCACGGAATGCGGCCGGGCGCTGTTGTGGCTTGCAGAAAGGGCCGAGAAACTGGGGTTTGACCCCGGCCGGATCACTTTGTCCGGCCACAGTGCCGGGGCGCATTTGGCAGCAATGGCACTGAACCGCTTTGGCGAAGACCTGAAGCAGGCGGGTTTGATGATCGGAGACCTGGTTCTGATCAGTGGCATTTATGATCTGGAGCCGATCGCGCAGACATCGGTCAACAACCCCCTGCAGTTGACCGACGACGATATCCTCAGCCTCTCACCGATCCATCACCTGCCACCAGCGGATGTTCGCACCCGCGTCACAGTCGCCGAACGTGATACACGCGAATTTATCCGGCAAAGCCGGGATTTTTCTGCGCTACTGCGCAAGGCCGGTCGGGATGTATCATTTGACGTGCAAAAGGGGATGCACCATTTCGATATTATTATGCATCCAAACAGCTTCTTCCCGGCACCCAGAACTCAGGTATAGCAGCAGGATAAAAGCATCTTTAGTCTCATAGACACCCACTGCCGGGACCCGTGAATTGCGTGGCAGCCCTTCGGGCATGTCCTCGCCAAACATCCGTTCCAGCACGTTTTCGTAGCGGTTTTCCAACAATATGACGGTGCCGAAAGGCGAAGCAATACGTTGTGACACGGTTGACTCTCCCGGCGTTGGTTTGGTTGGCGAGATGGGAATACGCACGTCTTTGCGGCCTTCCAGCTCGTCGGTTGGATAGTCTTCTTTCAGCCGCTTTGTCAGCGACATGGTCATCAGGACCAGTACCACCATCAGTGGCAGCGAAAGCATCTGTGCACGTGCTGCACCGCCCCGAAATTGACAAGCGTAAGATCATATTGTGCGTCCGACAGATCGGGTCTCAGTCCGAGGACAGCCACCGCGACCAGTAGGATTGAACTCAAGAACAATTTTCGTGCCTTGTGAACCGGCAATTCACGTCAGTTCCTCCGGCGGATCAAAGACCACATTGGGACCTAAGCCTGACTGAAAACCGAAACCTAAGATTGAAGTCGAGTTGTCCAGAAACGCTCAGGGTCTGGATTGACAGGCGTTACAGCACAGAAAGGCTGATACCCGAAACATTTAAGGGCATCTGTGTGCAGAACATTGGAAACTGGATCAGGAATAATGCTTGTTCCTGGACATCCTGCCAATCCCCGGATTCATGCTGTTCGTGGGATCCACAGATTTGTAAAAATCAGCCAGATCGGGTTTGGCGGGGTACAGATGGCCAACATTGTGCTCGGCCGGGTATTCGGCGCCGCGGCGGTCGAGGATCTTAAGCATCTCGGCTTTGATCGCC
This sequence comes from Ruegeria sp. AB8, assembly GCF_056542605.1. NCBI lineage: Bacteria > Pseudomonadati > Pseudomonadota > Alphaproteobacteria > Rhodobacterales > Roseobacteraceae > Ruegeria > Ruegeria sp. AB8. The sequence continues at coordinate 160,258 of NZ_JBQGAB010000004.1, read as the reverse complement.
TTGGGATCAGCACCTTTCTTCACAATATAGTCCTGGTGCAGAACGTGGCACATGAAGTGACCATAATACAGCTTGCCCACAAGTTGCTTTGCCAGTTCCGGCGGCAACTTCTCGAACCAGTCGGTGTCATTGCGGCGTAACGCTATGTCGAGCGCAATGATGTCTTCAACTTCATGCGCATGTACCTTCATGTAACGAACGGCGGCGCCAGCCGCTGCAAAACGGTGCAAACCCGCGATTTTCGCTTCACGCGGATCACACTCGAAGTAGTCCAGCTTTTTCTTGCCCGCCATATCGCTGAGCAAGGCACGGGCCTCGTCGATACCGCCGTCGCGCATTTTCAGGATCAAGTGGTGCGGGTATCGCTTGCGAAACCCGCGCATCCGCTGCGGAAGGATATCAGGCCAAAACCGCATCGCAAACTGCATGACTCGGTCAGTGAAGTTTGTCAGACCGGGAATATCTTCAAGCCGCGCATCTACCGCGCCCTTGATGGCAAAGAAAGTCGGCAGCCGGTCCGTTCCCAGCTTGTCGATCATTACCATGGTATCCTTGCCGTATCGGTCCGAGATATCGAAAACCTCCTGGTGCATGTATTCAGCGCTGACCGGCAAGGTCTTGAATGTCGACAGGATGCAGCGGCGCAATTCGGTCAGGGCATCGGTGTCCTCAGCGCCAACATAGAACGTGCGCTCATTTTCGTTCTTCGGGTAGGTGTCCAGCCGGACTGCAAAGACAGCCAGTTTCCCGGCGCAACCGGACGCTTCGTAGAGCCGCGATTTATCGGCATTGAAGCGCGCCGGTGTATCCGCGTCGACATTCCTTACGCGCCTGCCATAGTCTGTGTCCGAGGCTTTTCGGTTGTCGGTTTCAGTATCGCCCGGCCCGAAGTCGCCCTGTTGCAAGCGGGTCAGAATTTCTTCGACCGTGTCGCCCAGGTGGATGCCCAGATGATTGACCAACTCCAGCTTTCCATCCTGCGTAATACGCGCATATAGCGACAGTTCAGTATAGGATGGCCCACGTTCGACCAGCGACCCACCCGAGTTGTTGCACACGCCCCCGACAACCGACGCCCCGATACAGGACGAACCGATCACCGAATGTGGCTGCCGCCCGATCGGGTCTAGCAACTTTTCCAGTGCGAAAAGGGTCGAGCCAGGCAAACTGATAACCTGTTTGCCTTCGTTTATCAGATGCAGGCCGTTCATCCGGCGGGTGTTGATCAGCACCACATCGCGATCATAGCACCCCTTTGGTGTGGAGCCTTCGGTCAGTCCGGTGTTGGCCGCCTGCATGATGACGATTTTGTCCGCCTCAACACAGGCCTCAAGCACCTTCCATTGTTCCAGCAACGTGGCGGGCCGCACCACCGCCAGCGCGTCCCCTTCCCCCGATCTGAATCCCCGGCGAAAACGGCGGGTGTTGCGGGCAGTTGTCAGCACATGACGCCGCCCGCAAATGGCCTGAAAGCGCTTGATCAGATCGGTATCGGTCATCCGGAACTCCTCAGTACGCCACCGAAGGCAGCCACGTGGCCAGTTGCGGCCAGAGGAACACGAAGAACAAGCCGGTCAACTGCAGGATCACAAAAGGAACGATGCCTTTGTAAATGTCGGTCAACTTGATTTCAGGCGGGCACACGCCTTTCAGGTAGAACAGTGCAAACCCCACGGGCGGCGTCAGGAACGAGGTTTGCAACGTGACCGCGACAAGGATCACAAACCATACCAGCGCCGGTTCGTCGATGACGCCAAAGCCTTCGATATCCAGACCCAGCCCGTTCACAATGGGGCGCATCAGGGGCAGAACGATCAGGGTGATCTCGATCCAATCCAGAACAAAGCCCAGAAGAAAAACGATGAACAGGATCATGAAGACAGTGCCGTTGGGGCCAAGACCCGTGCCGTGGATCATGTCTTCGATCAGTGCATCGCCACCCAGTTCCCGCAGGACATAGGAAAACACCGTCGCACCCAGGAAGATCGCAAAGATATAAGCGGTGGTGTTGAACGTAGCTTTCAGAACATTGATCAGTTTTGCCAGCGTCAGTTTGCGATATCCCAGCGCCAGCAGGGTCGCGCCCAATGCGCCCACGCCCGAGGCTTCGGTCGGTGTGGTCAGGCCCGCAAAGATTGAACCCAGAACGGCAAGGATCAGGGCAAGGGTCGGCAGTACAGCAATCAGCACATCCTTGACCGCCGCCCAATCGGGACGAGTGGCCCCTTCGGGCACTGGAGCGACTTCGCGTTTGATCAAGGCGATCACAAAGATATAAGTCAAATACAATACTCCGATGATCACCCCGGGGAACACCGCGGCCATGAACAGGTCGCCAACTGACAGGGCCATCTGGTCCGCCATGATCACCAGCATGATCGAGGGCGGGATCAGGATACCCAGCGTGCCTGATGCGCTAACCACACCGGCGGCCAGAGAGGGGCTGTATTTCTGCTCTATCATCGACGGCAGAGACAACACACCCAGCAAAACTACAGAGGCACCGATGATGCCTGTTGAGGCGGCAAGAATGATACCAATCATCGTCACCGTGATCGCCAGCCCGCCGCGCACCGTGCCGAACAGGCGCTGCATCGAAGACATCAGCCGCTCGGCCACGCCGGATTCGTCCAGCATCAGGCCCATGAAAATGAACATCGGCAAGGCCACCAGAACCGCGTTCGACATCGTGGCGTAGACACGGTTTACCACGGCGCCCAGCGTCAGATAATCCAGTCCGGTCAGAGTTTCCTCCAGACCTGTCCAATTCATCATTCCGTTGTCGAACAGATAGGCCAGTCCGCAATACGCGACCCCGACGCCAGCCAGCGTCCATGCCACCGGGAAACCGGTGAACAACAGCGCGATGAAGGTCAGGAACATGGCGATGACCAGCTTTTCCTCGGTCGTCTCAACCAGGAAGGTCAACGCGGTCGCCACGACGGCGAAGCCCAAGAGCGCCCAGATGATCAGGCGCAGGCCCTTGCCCTGACGCTCTTCATCCAAATTCATGAACAGAGCGTGGATGTCGTGGATAAGCCGCGCGCCCGCTGCCAGAGCCAGCAGAATGAAACTGGCCGGGATCACGCCCTTCAAGGCCCAACGCGCAGGCAGACCAGTCGGGCTGTCCGACGACTCGTTTACACGCCAGCTTTCATAGAAATAGTCATAGCCCTGATCGATCATGAGCCAGATGAACGGCACCAGCAGCGTGAAGATCCCGATGATCTCGATAATCCGGCGGGCACGCTGGCTGAGTTGCATGTGCAGCAGGTCCACGCGCACATGGCTGTCCGTGACCAGCGCATAAGAGATGCCGATCATCGTGACCAGACCGTAAAAATGCCACTGGATTTCATCCAGCTTCGGGTAGTTCTGGTTCAGCAGATAGCGCAGGGCTACCTGCGAAACGATGGCGGCAACAAGCAACAGGTTGGCCCACATGACCACGTGACCCACGGTCTTGACCACATCGTCAACGGCGACTGCCAGTTTCTGACGGTCAGGCTCATCGTGTTCAAGAATGTCCTCGTAGATTTCGATCGGGTCGTGACGTGTCCGCTTGGTCTCAGCCATGGTCTCCTCCTAAAGATGCAGGCTTCGGGGCGGGAATACGCCCGTATCAGTTTGGAAATGACGAAGGTCGGGAAAGGTGGGGGCGGCGAAATAAGCCGCCCCCAGGGAGGCGCAAGTGCTCAGGTCACTTGCGAGGGAGGAACGCGTTTTCTTTCCATACGGCATAGCCATCCCGGAATTCGTTCATATCGGTCAGAACCTTGTTGAAGAATTCGTCATTGGCGGCCTGTTCGGCGGCAACCTCTTCCCAGGTGGTGCGGAAGGTGGCCAGCATCTCGTCATTCCACTGTTTGATCTGCACGTCGTTGTTTTCGACGTTGTCGATCAGTGCTGCGTGCTGGATCGCCTCGCCTTCGGCAAAACTGTCCGCCATCGAAGCCTTACATGCGTTTTCGATGATCGCTTTGTGCTGATCGCTTGCCTCGCTCCACACATCCTTGTTGATCATCAGTTCGAACACGGTCGCCTGCTGGTGCCAGCCGGGGAAGTAGTTGTACTTGACCAGTTTGTGGAACCCCAGACGCGCATCGATGGCAGGCATCGAGAATTCAGTCGCGTCAATCGCGCCTTTTTCAAGAGCCGGGAAGATCTCACCACCAGGCAGCAGCGACGTGGCAACGCCCAGCTTCTGCATGACTTCACCGCCCAGGCCGAAGAAGCGCATCTTCAGGCCATTCAGGTCTTCGGGGCTGTTGATTTCATTTGCGAACCAGCCCGAGGTTTCCGGTGCAATGATCGCGCAGGGGATGACATGGACGTTGAATCCGGCCTGATCATACATCTCCTGATACAGGCTCAGCCCGTTGCCATAGTAAAGCCATGCCATGTATTCGCCGGCTTCCGGGCCGAAAGGCACGGCCGAGAACAGCGGAGCGGCGGGGATTTTGCCAGCCCAGTACCCGGCCGTGGTGTAGCCCGAATTGATCTTACCCGAGGATACGGCGTCCAGAATTTCAAACGGCGGAACCAGCTTTCCCGGCTCATAAACTTTCATTTTCAAAGTGCCGCCGGACATCAGGTCCAGTTGCTCGGCCACGCGCGGGATCGGCGAGCCAAGGCCCGGAAGCGCCGTGGAAAACGCAATCGGGGTTTTCAGCAACATCTTGTCAGCGGCCTGAACGGCGGGTGCGGCCAGAAGCGAGGCCGCAACGGCGAGCGAGGTCAGGGTGGTTTTCATGTGTACTCCTCCAAAGTGCAGGTCAGCCATCAGATCTGACCGGTCTCACCGCAGTGGCGGTATATGAGGTAAATATTGTTGACCACTTTATTCAGTCAACAATTTTATTTACCTCTTGACGCCACATTCTTGGTTTTCGAGCTCAGGCGATCATTCGCTTTCGAAAAGTCGAAATTGGCCCAAGATTCTCATTATTCAAATTTTACAGATATATATACTGTTTCCACCCATCCGTATTTTTGGGTATTTTTCCTTGCATTACAGACGTTCAGTGGTAAATTTTAAAGACAACTAGATTTTTGTGATTTCCGGCAAGCGAGGAAAAGAATTGAGCACCAGCGGGCCTTTTGAACCTGTCGGCCACGAATCAATCGCCGACGCGGTGGTCGAACAAATCGAGACGATGATCGTCGATGGCATCCTCAAGGAAGGGCGCAGATTACCATCGGAACGGGATCTTGCAGAAGCGATGGGCGTATCGCGCCCAAAACTGCGTGAAGCGTTGCAAACTCTGGAGCAACAGGGGCTGGTAACTGTCCGTCACGGCGAAGGGACATTTATCGCGCCTCTGACTGGGCGGGCTATGTCGCCCGCACTGCTGTCGCTTTACGCCCGCCATGGCGGCGCATTTTATGACTATCTTGAGTACCGACGCGAACAGGAAGCCTTTGCCAGCCGGCTTGCGGCGCAGCGCGCGACACAATCCGACAAGGAACGCATCTCGGACATTATCGCGGAAATGCAGAAAGCCTGGGAGGAAGATGATACCGACGCCAGCCAGGAAGCTGATTTTCGCCTGCACACCGCCGTGGTCGACGCCAGCCAGAACACGACCCTTATTCATATGATGGCCTCGATCTACGATCTGACGCGCCAGGGCGTATTCTACAATCGAAGGTTCTTGCGCACGATGGACGGGACCGGAGAAGTGCTGTTGCAACAGCACAAGGACATTGCGCAGGCTATTGTGGATGGCGACCCGGACAGGGCCGAGGCCGCCGCGCGAAACCATATGGACTTTGTGGAAACTTCGTTTCGGACAGGGCAGGAACAACAGGCCCGGGAAATCAGGGCCGCGAAGCGCCGTCAGTTTTCCAACTGAGCCTGCCAGTGGAGAGCGGATATGGTTGAATTCGAGCAGCAACGCCAATCAGTAATCAAAACCTGTTTGCGACTAGCCGGTGAAGGGTATCTTGCGGGTACCGGTGGCAATGCCTCCTTGCGTCTGAGTGATGAGCTATTTGCCATCACACCGTCCGCTACGGAATATCCGTCGCTGACACCTGAAGACATCGCGGTGCTGAGGCTGGATACTTTGGAACAAGTGGATGGTACCAAACCGGCCTCCATTGAAAAAGCAATGCACGCGCAATTGCACCATGCATTTCCCGGCCGCCGGGCCTGCATTCACACGCATCAACCGGTGGCAAGTGCCGTTGCACTGCTGCATCAGCGACTTGAGTGGCCAGAAGGCACGGACACGGAACTGAACGGGGATCACGTCGGGCTTGCGGAATATCAGTTCTCTGGCACCAAAAAACTGGTCAACGCTCTGAAACAGGCTTTGCGCCCGAATGTGTTCTGTTACCTACTTGCCAGCCATGGTGTCATCGCTTCGGCCGCATCTCTGGAAAAAGGCGCGGAATTGGTGGCTGCGATCGAATTTGCCGCCGCGCAATACCTTGCTGCCTTGATCCGCAACTCCAATGAATTGCCTGATATGACTCGTCAGTTGGTATCTGAAACGCTGAGCATGGTCCACGAACAAGGGCTCACGTCATGACCAGCAATGAGGGCGTCGAACATCAATTGCAGTTGGCTGCATCTCGGTTGGCGGGCAAAGGCTTGCTGCAATCCGGCGACATGATGTCGATGCGGATGCCTGACGAGAATGCGACGGTCAGCGTACATGCGGACGGCTCGTTCAGTCGTAGCGAAATCGAAGCATCCGGAACCACGCATGCGCGTATCTACGCGGCGCGTCCCGATGTCGGCGCGGTGTTGCAGTTCGATCTTATCTGGACCCGCGCCATGCATGAAATGCGCGCCTCAATGCCCTCAGTTTTCGATGAACAGATGATCCGATTGGGACGCTATGTTCCCTGTCTCGGCATCTCAAGCGACGATGACCTTCTGATCCCTGCCATCGAAGGACAAAACAACGCCTTGGTCTGCAACGATACTACGTTTTGCTTCGGAACAGGCCTGGAAAGGTTGTTGCTGAACGCCGAGTTGCTGGAAAAATGCGCTAAAGCCTTTGTGCTGGCCCGGGCTTCGGGCCAGCCGGTGCACGAAATTCCCATCGCAGAGCAAGACATGGCCGCAGACCGCCTGAAGAACGAAGAAGACGCCGCAGCCGCGCGACACCGTCAAGGGCTCTATTCCATTCTGACCAAAGGCTACTGAACCACCGGCGCCCGCCAGCAAAGGTGAGGGTTTCAACCTTGTTGTTTTTGACCATCTTATCGTCCACCTCCAGTGGCCAACCAGTTGGCGCCGGAACAACGGGCCGCAAAACCTCTTTGAAATTCAGCGCCCGTTTTTGTATTTTGGATACAAAGCCACCCAAGCTCGAGATCACTCAATGCCCAACACGCGCGCAATTTCAAGACAAAGCCTGCCGGATGTCATCACCAACGACTTGCGCGAAAGAATACTGAACGGGGAAATGGCCGAGGGTGAAGCCATCAGGCAGGAAGCGCTGGCGGAAGAATACGACGTATCCCGCATGCCAATTCGCGAAGCACTGAAACGGTTGGATGCCGAAGGGTTGGTGCAGTTGACCAACAACCGGGGCGCATCCGTCACAACGCACTCCCTGTCCGAGATCGGTGAAATCTTCGACCTGCGCGTTTTGATGGAGGTCGATTTGTTCAAGCGCGCAATTCCACATATGACCGACGCTGATTTTTCAAAATGCGAAAAACTGCTGGATGAGATGGAAAAGTCTTATGACGCTTATGATGTCGGGCGGTGGGGCAGACTGAACTATCAATATCATATGGCCCTTTACGCCGCCGCGGGGCGTGGGTTGACGAACGAAATTCTGCAACGGGTCAATCGTCAGTCAGACCGTTATGTCCGGCTGCATCTGAGCGTCATGAAACAGCGCGAGCCCGCCAAAAAGGACCATCAGCAGCTGTTGTCTCTGGCACGCGAAGGTCGTGTAGACGAAGCATGCGATCTGCTGACCAGACACATTCAGCGCACCAAGGATCAACTGTTGGAAATGGTCGTCGCCACTCGTGCAGCCGAAGACCGCTGACAGATCAGGACAACGGATAAAGGCAGGCGACCTGATGGTCGGTACCGCGCAGATCCGGTGGAGCCGCTCGGCACCGGTCAGTTGCCAGCCAGCATCGCTGGGCAAATGCGCAACCTTTTGGAACGTTCATCGGCGATGGCAGTTCCCCCTCCAGCTTGATTCTTTCCTTGCGGGCATCCGGATCGGCCCGGGGTGTCGTGGACAACAGCGCCTTGGAATAGGGATGACGCGGGGCGGCGAACAGTTGCTCTTTGGGGGCTTTTTCCACTGCGCGGCCCAGATACATGACAATCACGTCATCAGCAAAATGCCTGACAACCGAAAGGTCGTGAGAAATGAACAGGTAAGCCAGGTTCAGCCTCTCCTGCAAATCCACCAGAAGGTTCAGGATTTGCGACTGAATGGAAACGTCCAGTGCCGAAACCGGCTCATCCAACACCAGAACCTTGGGGTTCAGCATCAATGCGCGGGCAATGGCGATCCGCTGACGCTGACCACCCGAGAACATGTGAGGATAACGGTCATAGTGCTCTGGTCGCAGGCCAACCATCTCGATCATTTTTCGCGCGCTGGCTTCGCGATCCGCAGCGGACATATCGGGTCGGTTGATGATCAATGGCTCCTGAAGGATCTGACCGATCCTCTGACGCGGGTTCAAGGAGCCGTATGGATCCTGAAACACGATCTGCACCATTTCGCGCATTTGCGCCCATTTCGACGGTGTTATGTCGATTCCATCAATTGTCAGACTTCCCGAAGTCGGCTCTTCGATCATCGTTACCAGCCGGGCCAGAGTTGACTTGCCGCATCCCGATTCGCCGACAACGGCCAGTGTTTTTCCGGGTTTCAGATCAAAATCGACCCCAGACAAGGCTTTGACCGTAGCCGGTCTGGACAGCAGCCCGCCCTTGACGGTGTAGAACCGCGCAAGCGCGGTCGCCTGTACGATAGGTGCAGTCATGCGATTTCTCCGGCTGCAATCTTTTCGACGTGATGGCATCGCGCCTTACCGAAGGCGTCACTATGCGGTGTCGGGGGAGTCTGGACACAGGTTTCGTCGGCGAAACGGCATCGCGGGCCGAACAGGCAACCCTTGGGCCGGTCGAACTGCCCCGGCACCACGCCGGGAATTGTTGGCAGCGTCTTGGACGTCGCCCGTTCAGGCAGAGCGCTCAGCAAAGCCGAAGTGTAGGGGTGGCGCGGCGTGCGGAACAGATCGCCCACCGGCTGTTCTTCGACCTTCTGCCCGGCATATTGAACCTGAACCCGCTCGGCGGTTTCTGCCACCACACCCATGTCGTGGGTGATCAGGACCAGCCCCATGTCCTGCTCGTCCCGCAACCGGACCAGCAGATCGAGGATCTGCGCCTGAATGGTCACGTCCAGCGCCGTGGTCGGCTCATCCGCGATCAGAAGCTTGGGCTTACAGGCGATGGCCATGGCGATCATGACCCGCTGATTCATACCACCGGACATCTGGTGCGGAAACGTGTTCAGACGGCTGGCCGCAGCGGGAATACCCACCTGATCGAACAGTTCGATCGCGCGTTCGTGCCGTTCCTTGCGATTCAGTCCAAGATGGATGCGCAGCGCTTCTTTGATCTGGAAGCCGACCGTGAAACAAGGATTCAGCGATGACATTGGCTCCTGAAAGATCATCGCCATATCCTTGCCGATGATCTTGCGCCGTTCGCGGGCCGAAATACCGACAAGATCGCGTCCTTCAAAGCTCATCTCATCAGCCGTGATTGTCGCTGTCCACGGCAACAGGCCCATCAGAGCCAGCATCGACACCGATTTGCCAGAACCGCTTTCACCCACGATGGCCAGCAACTCGCCCTTGTTGACCGACAGGTCGACACCGTCGACGGCGCGGAACTTGCCCGAGGCGGTAGCGAATTCCACTGTCAGATTGCGGATCTGCAAAAGGCTCATGCGATCAGCTCCGTTTCAGTTTCGGGTCCAACGCGTCGCGCAGCCCATCGCCCATCAGGTTGATGGCAAGTACCGTGATCAGGATGGCCAGACCCGGAAAAGTGACCACCCACCAGGCGCGCAGAATGAATTCGCGCGCTTCGGCAAGCATGGTGCCCCATTCCGGTGTGGGCGGCTGTGCGCCCATGCCCAGAAAGCCAAGAGCGGCCGCATCCAGAATGGCAGTTGAAAACGACAGCGCTGCCTGCACGATGATCGGCGCAAGGCAATTGGGCAGCACCGTGATGAACATCAGCCGCGCTTTACCCGCTCCGGCCACCCGGGCGGAAGTGACATAGTCTTTCTGGCGTTCTGCCAAAACCGAAGCCCGGGTCAGACGCACGTAATGCGGCTGGAACACGATGGCGATGGCGATCATCGCGTTGGTCAGCGAAGGCCCGAGGATTGCAACCAGAACCAGAGCCAACAGCAATGACGGGAAGGCCAGAATGATGTCCATCACCCGCATGATCAGAGTGTCCACCCATTTCGGTGCGAACCCTGACAGCAATCCGATCATCACCCCGCCCGACACTGCGACACAGACCACGACAATCCCCACAAAGAAGGAATAACGTGACCCCATGATCAACCGTGACAGCATGTCCCGGCCGAGTGGGTCTGTACCCAACGGGAAAGCCCAGCTACCGCCCTCTTGCCAGGCGGGAGGTTGCAGGATGTGTTCGCGGAATTGTTCGGTCGGGTCATACGGGGCCAACAGGGGCGCGAAGGCTGCACAAAAGACAAAGACGGCAAAGACCCACAAACCGATGACCGCGCCTCGGTTTTCGCTAAAATAATACCAGAACTCACGCAGTGCGCTGGGGCGGCTTTCGGATTTGGGTTGGGTTGCGGAAAGCTCGGCCATCACCGCCTCCGGATCTTGGGGTTGATGACGCCGTAAAGGACATCGACCAGCAGGTTCACCAGCATCACGATCACTGCAATCATCAGCAGACCGCCCTGCACCACCGGATAGTCACGGCGGAAAATGCTGTCGACCATCCACTTGCCGATACCCGGCCAGCTAAAGATCGTCTCGGTCAGGATCGCACCGGCCAACAAGGTGCCGACGGACAGACCGATCACCGTAACCACCGGAATCAATGCGTTGCGCAAGGCATGAAGCCCGTTGATCCGAGCCGGAGACAGACCCTTGGCACGAGCCGTTCGGATATAGTCTTCGCCCAGAACTTCCAGCATCGCCGAACGTGTCTGCCGGGCAATCACCGCAAGGGGGATCGTACCCAGAACAATGGTCGGCAGGATCAGATGTCGCACAGCCGACCCGAACGCCCCCGCCTGCCCAGACAGCAGACTGTCGATCAGCATGAAGCCCGTGACACTTGGGAAGTAGTACAGCAGATCAATCCGCCCCGAGACCGGTGTCCAGCCCAGATTGCCGGAAAAAACGATGATCAGCAGCAGCGCCCACCAGAAGATGGGCATGGAATAACCAACCAGCGCCGAGGACATCAGTGCCCGGTCAAAGAACTTGCCGCGGTTCACTGCCGCGATGACGCCTGCCGGCAGACCAAGAACAACCGCAAATATCATCGCGCAGAGCGACAATTCGAGCGTTGCCGGAAACAGGGCAAAGAACTCATCCCAGACTGGCTTCTTGGTGACAAAGCTTTCGCCCAGATCGCCTTGAAGAACGCCGGTCAGATAGTCCCAGTACTGCTGCAGCACCGGCTTGTCGAAGCCCAGCTTCTCGACCATTTCCTGATAGCGTTCCTCGGTCATGCCGCGTTCACCAGCCATGACAATGATGGGATCGCCCGGAAGAACCCGGATGAACATGAAGGAAATCAGCGTCACACCCAGAAAGGTCGGGATGAACATACCCAGTCGGGTGAGAAAATAGCCAAACATCAGTGACCTATGATTCTGAGATCCTTGGGAAAGCTGGTCAGCGACCGGCAACCATCATCCGTCACCAGTACGTCATCCTCGATGCGCACACCGAAGTTGCCCAGTTCATAAAGGCCGGGCTCATTGGTCCAGACCATGCCAGCACAGATCACCTGATCGTTCCCGCGCATGATATAGGGTGCCTCGTGCACATCACGGCCCAGCCCGTGGCCGGTCTTGGTACGGATACGGTCGGCGAATGGCGATGCCTCAAGCACGCCGGTAACCGCGTCGTCGATGTCATGAGCGGTCACGCCCGGACGGCACACTTCAAATCCCTTCAGATTTGCCCGCAGCACGGTGTCATAAACCGCCCTGCCCTCGTCCGAGACCTCGCCTACAAAAAATGTACGTGTGATATCCGCTGCAAAGCCGTGCTTACGGGCTCCAAAGTCGAAAAGCAGCGCATCTCCTGACTGTATCTTGTAGTCCGCTCGCGCCTTGCCATGCGGACAGGCCGAGTTGTCCCCGGCCGCCACGATTGGGTTGAATGCCAGCGTCTCCGCCCCTTCGGCGAACAATGCCTGTATCAGCGCCTGCTCAACCTGCTTTTCGGTCTGGCCGATGCGCACATTTTCGATGACTTTCTCCAGCGCGCGTTCGGAAACATCGATTGCTGCCTGTAATGCAGCGATATCATCGTCGGTCTTGACGGTCCGTAACCCTGAAATCTGGCGCTCGCCATCCACGATCCTCAGTTTCGGCATCGCGCGGGTCAGCGCTTTGGACACAAACACCCGCATCACCTGGCCTTCTACCGCCACGGACGACACTGGCATGTGTTCAGCCAGCGCCGCAAAAGCACCATCATACCCGGTCTGATCAAACCAGTCGAACACTGCGCCCTCAAATCCAACCAGTTCCCACGAACCAAGTTCAAGATTGGGTACGATGGCCGCCGGTACGCCCTTTGCGGGGATCACAACCAGAAACGGCCGCTCGTGGCTCATGAAGGCCTTGCCCAACGCGCGGGTGAAATTCGGGCCGGGCACCAGCGCCACGGCATCAACTGACATGTCGCGTGCCAATTGGCTGTATTCGGACAAATTCGGCATTTTGGTCAGCCTCCAACAACAAGAAAACCAGAGCCGCCATATCAGGCGACTCTGGCTAGTGAGTGGTGGTTTATTCGACGCTCACACCATAGAAGATGTGGCCGCCCAACGGGTGCACTTTGTAGCCCTGCACCTTGTTGCTCATCGGCATGTAGACAACCGAATGCGCGATGGTTGCCCAGGGCGCTTGATCCTTGAAGATAACCTGCGCGTCTTCGTAGAGTTTGGTACGCTCGGCCTGATCAGTGCTTTGCTTGGCTTTCTGGATCAGGTCTTCAAAGGGCTCGTGGCACCATTGTGCGCGGTTGGACGCTTCGCGACCGTCACAGCCCAGCAGCACGGCCAGGAAATTGTCCGGGTCGCCATTGTCACCTGTCCAACCCAGCAGAACCGCGCCATCCCGGTTCAGCTCTTTCGAGCGCGACAGGTACTCGCCCCATTCGTAGGACACGATTTCGACGTCGACACCGACCTTGGAAAAGTCTTCTTGTATCAGCTCGGCCATACGACGTGCATTCGGGTTGTAGGGACGCTGCACAGGCATCGCCCAGACCTTCATCGACAGATCAGACACGCCTTCAGCTTCCAGCATCGCCTTGGCCGCTTCCGGGTCATAGGCGTCGTCTTCGATGGCATCGTTATAGCCCCACATGGTTGGCGGGATCGGGTTCTTGGCCGCCTGGCCCGAGCCCTGGAAGACCACGTCGATGATCGCCTGCTTGTCGATCGCCATGTTCAGCGCCTTGCGCACCTTCGGATTGTCGAACGGCGCCATGGTGGTGTTGTAGGCCAGATAACCAACGTTCAGACCTTCCTGCTCCATCATGTTGATGTCGGCGTCATCCTTCATCGCCTGAATATCGGCAGGGTTCGGATACGGCATCACGTGGCATTCGCCCGCTTTCAGTTTCTGATAGCGTACCGACGCGTCCGGAGTGATTGCGAAAATCAGGTTTTCAACCTGCGCCGGATTTTTCCAGTAATCGGCATTCTGAGCATAACGGATCACCGCGTCCTTCTGATAGGCCACGAACGAGAACGGTCCGGTGCCGATGGGCGCTGTGTTCAGCTTTTCAGGTGTCCCGGCCGCCATCATCGCGTCCGCATATTCCGCCGACAGGATCGAGGCGAAATCCATCGCCATGTTGGCCACAAACGGCGCTTCAGGCTTGGAGAGTGTAAATTTCACCGTGTAGTCGTCGATCTTTTCCACCGACTCGACCAGATCCGGCATACCCATACCCTGGAAATACTCCCAGGTGCCGCCCGAGACCTGATTATAGGGGTGGCTTTCTTCTTTCTGGCGCATGAACGAGAAAATCACGTCATCCGCGTTGAAATCACGGGTCGGGGTGAACTCGTCATTGGAATGGAATTTCACGCCCTGACGCAGTTTGAATGTATAAACTAGACCATCATCGCTGGCCTCGACACTTTCGGCCAGACCGGGGATCACATTCGTCGTGCCGGTTTCAAACTCGAGCAGTCGGTTATAGATCGGGTGCGAAGAGGCATCAAAGGTCGTCCCGGCCGTGAACAGCGCCGGGTCGAACCCCTCAGGTGATCCCTCAGAGCAATAGACCAGAGTGTTTGCCTGCGCTACGGCACCCGTCAGGGCAATCGCCGTGGTTGCGGCCAGCAATTTGAGTTTCATGATTTTCTCCCAGAAATGGACTTCTCAAGACAATCGCAGGGCTCATTGTCGTCAGAGCATTCAGTGACAGCATAGGTCGATGCGATCTATCTCAGCAATGTATCCAAAATACAATATCCATTGTCAACTGGCGGGCTGCTGCAATCTTGGTTTTCGGGAAATGCATTCCAGTTATCCCTATCGAGGAGTCCGATGTCTTTGCGCGACATCAAATGCAGTTTCAGTAAATTGGATTGCGGAATACACCTCCGCGTCGGCATCAGAATCTTTGTGAAACTGTGTGTAAGTCAGGCCCCGTAGCGCGCCATGAACATGTCAACGGCCTGCTGCGCGACTTCATCGATCTCGGCCCGGGTGAAGCTTTTCTGAAAACCAAAAATCGCCCGGGTCCAGATCCGCACCTTGCACAACTCCGAAAATTGTTCGGCGGCGATAAGGACATCGTCGATGGCCAATTCTCCCTTGGAGACCGCTTTCTCAAGATACTCCGCCAACTGGCACTGACCATTTCGGGGACCCGCATCATAAAACGCCCGAACCAACTCAGGGAACCTGTCACGTTCAGCAACACAGATCCGAAACATTTGCTGGGCAATATCCGAAACCAGAAATTCCGTCAGTTGTGTTGCTGCGATAGTCAGCACTTCCCTTGCCGGTTTGCTGTCGTCCACCATCGCAACCACACGATCAGCCATGCGGGTACATTCGGTTTGGGCGACCTCCATGAACAGCAGCCTTTTGTCCGGAAAGTAGCTGTACAAAGTCGCCTTCGACACCCCGGCCACCCGAGCTATGTCGTCGACACTTGCACCCTCGAACCCATCCGCCAAAAAAACCTCTCGGGCGCCGCGCAGAACCTGATCGAATTTCCGGCCTGTGCGCAGAATTGTGGCGGCTTGGGTCATGTCTTCTCCTGAGGTGGTGCCTGACCTGAATTTATAAACCGTTCAGTTCAGATACAACGATTCTCGTATTTCCAAGCGGTTCAAACCGGCAATTGCAACGAACCGAGTGCCATTTCCCCGCTAAAAGAACAACAAGCCCTTCCGAAAATTCGATCTTCATACGCCGAAGGCTTGCGACGCGAAAAATCCGTGCTACCAGTCTGCCCATGGTCGATATTTTCCTGCGCACGCTGCCCTTCTTCGCGATTATCGGCCTAGGATACTGGGCCGGGCGCAGTCGGTTTTTTTCCGAGGAAGCGACCGCATATCTAACCAAGTTCGTTTTCTACTTCGCGCTGTCGGCCATGTTGTTCCGATTTGCGGCCACATTGTCCTTTGCCGAGATTTTCAACGGACGGCTGGTGCTGGGATATCTGATTGGCACTGTCACCGTTTACTTGCTGGCCACGTTTGTGGCGTGGCTGCGTGGTTTGGATGTTCCGACCGCCGCGGTCGAGGCGCAATGCGCAGCCATCGGAAATGTGGGCTTTCTGGGTTTACCTATGCTGGCGATGCTGTTCGGGCAGGCCGCGATCGGCCCTGTCATGCTGGTCCTGACGGTCGACCTTGTGGTGTTTTCGTCGCTGATCGTAATCCTGATCAATGGCGGACGGGACGGTGCGCTGAAACCCGCAACCCTTCGACTGATCGGCATGGGTCTTCTGAAAAACCCGATGATCGTGTCGATCTCTGCCGGTTTGATATGGTCAGCCCTGCAGGTCCCCGTGCCTGCGCCGTTGAATGACTTCCTGACAATCCTCGGAGGTGCGGCGACACCGGGTGCATTGTTTGCCATCGGCGCATCTTTGGCGGGCAAATCGGCTGAACGCGTGCAAATCGCCGCCTGGCTGAGCTTTTGCAAACTGATTGCGCATCCGATCTGCGTGGCCATTGCCTTGATCTGGCTGATCCCTGTCGCCGCCTTCCCCGCTTCGGTTGCAATCGCCGCTGCCGCCCTTCCTGTTGCAGGCAACGTGTATATGCTGGCAGCCCATTATGGGGTCGCACCGCATCGGGCCTCGGCCGCGATTTTGTTGTCGACGACTACCAGCATCCTGACGATACCGCTTGTCATTGCCTGGGTGGGCACTCTCTGATCTTCACCTTTTCGAAAAATACTCTCGCCGAAGGCACCTGCACTTTACGGCAGGGCCTGTGACCGTTAGCCATGGGTCGAACCCAATACGAGGACAATACCTGATGGAAACCCTTTCCGAGAATGCCTGTTTCGGCGGCGTACAGGGCGTTTATCGCCATGCCTCAGCCGCGTGCAAATGTGACATGACCTTTGGGCTGTTTTTGCCGGCCGAGGCCAAGGACGGCCCGGTTCCTGTCCTGTGGTATCTGTCTGGCCTGACCTGCACCCACGAAAACGCCATGACCAAGGCCGGTGCGCAGGCCTGGGCCGCGGAACAGGGCATTGCCGTGGTATTTCCTGACACATCACCCCGGGGCGAAGGCATCGCAGATCACGAAGACTATGATCTGGGCCAAGGCGCGGGTTTCTACGTGAACGCAACCCAGACCCCATGGGCACCGCATTTCAACATGTGGGACTACGTTGCCGAGGAACTACCCGCCCTGCTGGTTGAAAACTTCGCCATCGACAGCGACCGGCAAGCCATCACCGGACACTCTATGGGCGGGCATGGCGCATTGACGCTGGCGATGAATCTGCCCGGCCGGTTCCGGTCGGTTTCGGCTTTTGCCCCGATCTCCAACCCGACTGGCGCAGATTGGGGCCGCAAGCAGCTTGGCGCTTATCTGGGCGATGACGAAGCGGTTTGGGCCAAACATGATGCGTCCTTGCTGATGAAGGAAAAGGGCTTTGACGGCCCAATCCTGATCGATACCGGAACCGATGATCAGTTCATCGATCTTCTACGCCCGGAAACGCTGGCGCAGGCCATCGCCGAGCGCCGTCAACAGGCGATCTGCCGCCTGCAGCCTGGTTATGATCATTCGTATTTCTTCGTATCCACTTTCATGGAAGACCACATCACCTTCCATGCCGAGGCCCTGTACGGAGACTGAGGAATGAGCAAGTTTGACTATGACCTGATCATCATCGGGTCCGGCCCTTCGGGTCGTGCTGCGGCAATTCAGGCGGGCAAACTGCAACGCCGTGTTCTGGTGATCGACCGCAAGGACCGGTTGGGAGGTGTTTCCGTTCACACTGGAACAATCCCGTCAAAGACCTTGCGCGAAACTGTTCTGAACTTGTCCGGCTGGCGCGAGCGCAGCTTTTACGGGCGCTCCTACCGGGTCAAGGACCAGATCCGCGCCGAGGATCTGAAGGCGCGATTGCACATGACTTTGGACCACGAGGTCGATGTGCTGGAGCACCAGTTCAACCGCAATCACGTGGAGACCCTGAACGGTCTGGCGAAATTCATCGGCCCGCACGAGCTTGAAGTTGCGACCGATGCGGGTGAAACGACGCGACTGACCGCCGCCAAATTTCTGATTGCCACAGGCACCAAAACTTATCGCCCCGATTACGTTCCCTTCAACGGCAGAACGGTTGTCGATGGCGACGAGTTTCTGGAGATGGCCGAAATTCCACGTTCGCTTTGCGTGATCGGCGCCGGGGTGATCGGTGTGGAATACGCCACCATGTTTTCGGCTCTGGACGTGCGTGTCACGCTGATCGAACCGCGCGAGACGTTCCTCGATTTCATCGACAAGCGTCTGATTCACGACTTCACCCATCAGATTCGCGAAAACGGGGTCGATCTTCGTCTTGGTTCGGCGGTCGAAAAGATCGAGGATGCCGGCGGGCATGTTGAGATCACGCTGGACAATGGACGCCACGTCCGGGCCGAGATGCTGCTGTTTGCCGCCGGTCGCATGGGCGCGACCTCGGCCCTTAATCTGGACGCGGTCGGGCTGGCAACCGACCATCGCAACCGGATTGAAGTGGATCGGAAAACCTATCAGACCGCTGTGCCTCATATCTATGCCACCGGCGATGTGATCGGGCATCCGTCGCTGGCCTCGACCTCGTTGCAACAGGGCCGCGTCGCCGCTTGTCACGCACTCGAGACGCCCACACTGCCGGAAAGCCCCTGGTATCCTTACGGCATCTATTCTGTTCCCGAGATTTCCACCTGCGGCATGTCCGAGGAAGAGTTGCAGGAACGCGGTATTCCCTACGAAGTCGGTGTGGCCCGATTCCGAGAGACTTCGCGCGGGCATATCATGGGGCTCGAGCATGGCATGTTGAAAATGCTGTTCTCGTTGAAAACCCGCCGGGTTCTGGGGGTTCAGATCGTCGGCGAAGGTGCGACCGAACTGATCCACATCGCACAGGCGGTGCTGAACCTGAAAGGCACGGTGGACTACTTTGTTCAGAACACGTTCAACTATCCGACGCTGGCCGAGGCCTACAAGATCGCCGGTCTGGACGCGTTCAACCGGATGCCCATCCCCGAAGAGTTCAAGGTCCGTAAGAAATCTACTGAACCCTCCAAGAAAGAGGCAACAAAGGCGTGACGACCCTTTACGTCGATGGCGATGCCTGCCCGGTGAAGGCCGAGGCTGAACGAGTGGCCACGCGGCACAAGGTGCCCATGGCGCTGGTGTCGAACGGCGGACTTCGTCCATCGGCGAACCCCTTGGTGCAGATCGTCATCGTCGCCGAAGGGGCCGACGAGGCAGACAAGTGGATCGCCGAACGGTGCGGGCCGGGGGATGTGGTGATCACTTCGGACATTCCTTTGGCTGCGAAATGCGTTGAAGCAGGCGCACGGGTTCTGCGCCCGAATGGCGAAGCGTTCACTGCCGCCAATATCGGACAGCAACTTGCCATGCGGGACCTGATGGCGGATCTGCGGGCCGCCAATCCCCTGGGTTCGGGAGGCGGCGGAAAACCGTTTGGAAAAGCGGACCGGTCGCGGTTTCTGGACGCGCTGGAACGTGAGTTGCGCGCAGCACTCAGGAGTTAGTGCTCTTGCTGGGTGCGGCCACGTTGCAAACGCGCTTCTCTCTATGGTGTCAGGCGGCACGACGTGCTGGATTTGGGCGGACCGGCTGCGTGACACAATGGAATCCCAAACTGTCACTCTGACGCAATTGCGCCGCGCGAAAACCGGAAGACCCTGCACATTGCCGTTGCAGCGACCGCGCAATTACAATCACATACGCCCATGACTCTGCCAACGATCACATCAGAGCAAAACGGCGACGGCCTGCGCATATCAGTGGCCGGCGATCTGGTGACTCAGTCGTTGGAACACATTGAGCGCGCATTTGCCGCGATGCCAACGTCAGGCAAAGACGTGACCTTGGACCTGTCAGCCGTTGACTCTCTGGATACCGGCGGCGCATGGCTGGTGGCCGATCTCGCGCGCCGATACAAGGCTGCGGGGGCTGAAACGCAGTTTTTGGGCGCTTCTCCCGCTCATTCC
Organism: Ruegeria sp. AB8; assembly: GCF_056542605.1. NCBI lineage: Bacteria > Pseudomonadati > Pseudomonadota > Alphaproteobacteria > Rhodobacterales > Roseobacteraceae > Ruegeria > Ruegeria sp. AB8. The sequence continues at coordinate 140,290 of NZ_JBQGAB010000004.1, read as the reverse complement.
GCGCTGATCGATACCGTATCCCGAAACATGCCGGAAAAGTCCAGCACGGTGGAGGGGCGCCGCAGCTTTGTCGACTGGGTCGAACATCTGGGCGAGAAAACCGTTGGTGCAGGAAAAGATGCCCTGTCTATTCTGGAATTCACGGGGCTGACTTTGCACCGCCTGACCCGGACACTGCTGAAACCATGGCGGCTGCGCCGCGCGGCGTTGGTCACCCATATGGAGGAGACCGGCTTCAAAGCCCTGCCAATTGTTGGATTGATGGGTTTCCTGATCGGCGTGGTTCTGGCGTTTCAGGGGGCGACGCAGCTCAAACAGTTCGGCGCCGAGATTTTTGTGGTCGAACTGATCTCGATCTCGGTTCTGCGGGAACTGGGGATCCTGCTGACGGCCATCATCGTTGCGGGCCGGTCCGGCTCGGCCTTTACCGCGTCTATCGGATCAATGAAGGTTCAGGAAGAAATCGACGCCATGCGCACGTTGGGCCTGGATCCGATCGAGGTACTGGTGGTGCCGCGTGTGCTGGCGCTGTTGATCATGTTGCCGATCCTCGGCTTCGTCGCCGACATGGCCGGCCTGATCGGCGGCGCGTTGATGAGCTGGATCGACCTTGGCGTCAGCCCGGGAATGTTTCTGACGCGCCTGAAGGAAAATACAGGTGTCTGGCAACTGGCGGTCGGACTGATCAAGGCCCCGTTTTTCGCCTTTGTGATCGGCATCATTTCCTGCTGGCAGGCAATGCAGGTGAAAGGATCAGCCCAAAGCGTGGGCCAGAGAACAACCGCGTCCGTCGTGCAGTCCATTTTCTTGGTGATCGCCATCGACGCCCTGTTTTCGATCTTTTTCTCCGAGATCGGGGTCTGACATGGACGGTACGGCCCCTCAGAAATCCCAACAGGCGAATACGCAGCGCGAAGCGGTAATCCGAGTGCGCGGATTGAGAAACCAGTTCGGACCGCAGGTTGTGCATGACGGCCTGGATCTTGATGTCTGGCGCGGTGAGGTACTGGGCATTGTCGGGGGTTCGGGCACCGGGAAATCGGTGCTGTTGCGAACCATTGTGGGGCTGAACAGACCCGCCGCCGGTAGTATCGAGGTTCTGGGTGTCGATGTACTGAACGCGCCCGATGAAGAACGTCAACGGATCGAAAAACGCTGGGGGGTGGCCTTTCAGGATGGGGCCTTGTTTTCGTCGCTCAGCGTGCTGCAGAATGTCATGGCCCCGCTGCGTGAACACACCGGGATCAGCGAAAAGCTGATGGAAGCACTGGGAAGCCTGAAGATAAGTCTTGTCGGGTTGCCACAACTGAGCTGCGGCAAGTTTCCGTCCGAGCTATCAGGCGGTATGCGCAAACGCGCGGCTTTGGCACGGGCTCTGGCACTGGACCCCGAGATCGTGTTTCTGGATGAGCCGACCGCCGGGCTGGACCCGATCGGGGCTGCTGCCTATGACGATCTGATCGGTGAATTGCAGCAGGCGCTTGGGCTGACGGTCTTCATGGTAACGCATGATCTGGACAGCCTTTATGCGATTTGCGACCGCATTGCCGTGCTTGCAGAAAAACGCGTGCTGGTTGAAGGTCCGATTGAGGATATGGTCAAAGTAGATCATCCTTGGGTGCAGGAGTATTTCACAGGCCCCCGTGCGCGCGCAGCGCAACAGAAGGGGCAGGACAGGTAGAGGCGATGGAAACTCGGGCGAACTATATCCTGATCGGCGCGTTTACCCTGGCGGGCATATTGGGCGTGTTTGGGTTTTTCCTTTGGCTGGCCAAGTTCGAGGTCAATCGCCAATACGCCTATTACGACGTTCTGTTCGAAAACGTGTCAGGTCTGTCAGCAGCTGGCGGCGTCAGTTTCAATGGTCTGCCCGTTGGTCAGGTGGTTTCACTCAGGCTGGATGAGGGTGACCCCTCAAAAGTCCGCGTTAAGCTCGAGGTGGACGCCGACATTCCCGTAACATCGGAAACCGTCGCCCAGCTTCAGTCGCTTGGCGTCACGGGAGTTGGCTATGTCGAACTGACCGGGGGATCGGTCAATGCGCAGCGGCTGCCGGAAAACAGCGTCATCAAAAGCAAACGCAGCACGATACAGTCACTGTTCGAAGGAGCCCCGAAGGTTCTGGATCAGGCGATCGTGCTTTTGGAAGACCTGAGCGCCGTGGTGGACGAAAAAAACCGCAAGGCAGTCTCGGATATTTTGGACAATCTGGCGTCAGCGTCCGGGCGGCTGGATAACACTTTGTCGGATTTCGAAAGCCTTTCAAAAGACATCAGCGGAGCCGCAAAGAACATCGGCGCGTTTACCGATCGGCTGGACCAGTTGGCAGACACCGCGGACACCACCCTGAAGGCGGGCACGGACACGCTGCAAAGCATAAAAACCGCCTCAGATTCAGCTGTCGGCGCATTGGGTGAGGCCAAGACAACTCTGGCCACGGCCGATCAGGTGTTGAAGCAGGACATCAAGCCGTTCCTGGATCGTGGCTCACAACTGGCCGAACGTCTGATCGGCCTGTCTGACGAGGGCAGCGTGGCACTGGGCGTAATTTCGGAAACGGTGCTGAACGCAAATTCGACCTTGGCCACGATCTCATCGACAATGGACACGGCCAATGGGGCGCTCGCTTCGGCCGAGCGTGCTTTTGATTCAGCCAACCGTGTCATGGACGAAGATGTTTCGGTCGTCGTGGAAGACATTCGGAACGCAGCCAATCAGGTGGCGGAGACAGTTTCAAATGTCACGGAGCGGATCGACAAGATATCTGACGACATTCTCAATGCCTCGAAATCCGCATCCGAATTGCTGGAAACGATCGATGGCATCGTGCAGGACAACCGCCGGCAGGTCTCGGATTTCCTGCGGGTCGGATTGCCGCAATTCGTCCGCTTCATCGAGGAATCCCAGCGTCTGGTCATCAGTCTGGATCGCCTGGTCGACAAGGTCGAGCGTGACCCGGCGCGCTTCCTGCTGGGCACACAAGCTTCGGAGTTTCGCCAATGATTAAACGCCTCTCTCTGGCTCTGATGATCGGGGCGCTTGGCGGTTGCACGGGGTTGGGTACGCTGAAACAGGCGTCGAAGCCGAACGATCTGTATCTGCTGACGCCCAAAAGCACGTTTTCGTCATCGCTGCCGCGCATCAGCAAGCAGATCGTCGTCGAGGAGCCAACGGCAACGGCGGCCGTCAACACCGACCAGATTGCGGTGCAGCCTAACCCGTTGCAGGTCCAATACCTTCCACGTGCCAGATGGGTCGACCGTGCGCCGTTGATCGTTCAGGCCCTTTTGGTGGAGAGCTTTGAAAACAGCAACAAGGTGGCCGCAGTGGGTCGGTCCACAGTCGGTCTGCGCGCTGATTATGTGATTGTGCCTGATCTGCGCGAGTTTCAGGGGATCGTGGTCGCCGATACCGAGAACACCAAAACCGTGCGTGTCGAAGTGCGGATGAACATCAAGATCATCGATGATTTCGACGACAAGATCATCGCTTCGAACTCGTTCCAGGAATTTGTCGTCTCAGCCAGCGACCAGACGCCAGATCTGGTCGAGGCTTTTGACGTCGCACTGGGAAAAACCATGCGCGACGCCGTGGAATGGAGTGTCCGCAGGATCAACAATCACGCGGCCAGCAACCCCCGCGCATTCTGATCCTGCACCAAAGACTACTCGAACAGCGACTCGGCCAGCCGCATCAGCGTCACGGCTTCCGCACGGTAGCCGAACGGGTCATCGCCTTTGGCTGCATTTGCCAGTGAAATGGCGTCGTCGTAGGACCAGGTGCCCAAATATTCACCGCCGCGCAACAACTGGCCAAACCCGGCAATCGCAGTTGAAAAGCGTACATCATCGGTCGGCACCCCCTGCCCCAGCAGAATAGGTTGCTCGATCAGCTGGCTTTGGCTGGCACCCGGGACCTTGTAGCGCAACTTGAAAAACCCGATCTCATCCAAGCCGTCCGGCGCGGTTTCATTTGCATAGCGCAGCGGTCCGTTTCGAATGGCGTCCGAGCCTGTGGGCGTCACCTCGTAGATCGCGGTCACGCTATGGCCCGCACCGATATCTCCGGCGTCCACCTTATCGTTTGAAAAGTCCTCGCGCCGCAGGGCACGGGTTTCATAGCCGATCAGACGGTATTCAGCGATTTGTGCAGGATTGAACTCGACCTGTATCTTGACGTCGTTGGCAATGGGGAACAGCGCCCCGGTCAGTTGATCGACCAGAACTTTACGCGCCTCGCCCAGCGTATCGATATAGGCCGCCTGGCCGTTTCCATATTGCGCCAGCGCCTGCATGGTCGCGTCATCCAGATTACCCCGGCCAAAACCAAGCACGCTGAGATAGGTTCCGCTGTCCCGTTTGCGGGCAATGAAATCCTTCAGTGCGTCCGGGTCGGACGGACCCACATTGAAATCACCGTCCGTCGCCAGGATCACGCGCGTGACGTCCCCGTCATCTGCCATGGCCTCGGCAACCTGATAAGCCTGCTGCAACCCCGCCTGACCTGCCGTCGATCCACCCGCCTGCAACTGATCAAGGGCGTTCATGATCTTGGTCCGATCCGCCGCTGCGGTCGGCTCCAGAACCTGACCAGCACTACCGGCATATGTCACGATCGAGACCTGATCTTCGGGACGAAGCTCAGACAACAACAGGCGGAAGGATTGCTTGAGCAGTGGCAACTTGTTCGGCTGCTGCATGGACCCGGACGTATCGATCAGAAAAACAAGGTTCAGCGGCGGCCGATCTTCAATCTGCGGCAACGCGCCCTGAATACCGATATGCACAAGCTGAGTGCCCTCGTTCCAGGGCGTCGGTGTCACCGTGATCGTCGGCCGGAAAGGCGCATCTCCTTCGGGAGCAGGATACGTGTAGGGGAAATAGTTCACCATCTCTTCGACCCGCACCGCATCTTTGGACGGCAGCCGACCGTTCATCAGAGAGGATCGGACGATGCCATAGGACGCCGTATCCACATCAATTGAGAACGTAGAGACCGGATCGTCGGTGGTGATCTTCAACGGGTTGGTTTCGGTGTTAGAAAAGGTTTCTGTGTTTTGTTCTTGTTCGGCAACCGGTGCAAGCATGCGTTTCGCAGAATGTTCGGACGCGCCGGTCGCATATCCCAGGACGACACCGCCAACGAGCGCCTCAGCCATGCCCCTCTCGGGTTTTGCAGACGGCACGATGGCCTCTGCTGCAGGAACATCGGCAATCGGCTCCTCCAGCAGGGGCTGGGGCACAGCATGGGCAATATCTGCCTCCGGTTTTGAACCCACTTGTGGAGATGACGCGTTGCTTTCGCTGCGGGACAATGGATTGACCACGAGGTCCTGCGCCTGCGGTACGATCAGGATCAGGGCAACAGCGGCTATCGCGGTGGTCGCGGTTAGCGCGCCACGGTGGGAGAGGGCATTCAACATCGATTTCGCTCCTTCAGTCATGCGGGCCAAGAGGCCTCGCTTGACAGTGGGACGCGTCCCGTTGCCCGATCCTTGGGCGCGGTAGAAATTTTTTTGCGCCATGGCCAGATTTTCAGCCCGGCGCCGGGCATCCGGTGCGGGGGTTGCCGCATCCATCAGCGCCTTGAGATCATCCAGATCGTCGGTCATTGCGCCAACTCCTCTTGCCGCATTGCCTTCAGGCGTTTGCGGACATCCGACATCCGCCAGGATATCGTCCCTTCCGAGACACCCAGGACCTGAGCCGCCTCGGCGTGGGTCATTTCATCCTCAAGCGTCAGTGCCAGTGTGTCCTGCAGCTCCTGCGGCAGCGACCGCATAGCCCGTTGCAGCCAATCCATGGCTTCTGTGGTTTCTGCCGCCTCCGCGCGGCGCATTTGTTCGACATCGCCCCACCCCGCCGCGGCTTTTTCATGACTTGCCCGGCGTCGTCGCGCATCTTCTGCCGCGTTGACCACGACGCGGTACAGCCACGTGGTGAACTTTGCCTGTGCCCGAAACCCCTTGATCTTGGCCGGTAGAGCGGCACAGATATCCTGCGTCAGATCCTCGGCCCTGTCCGCGTGACCGGTCAGCCGAAATGCCAATCGGAAGACGAGATCATAGTGGCGCGCCAACAAGGTGGCGAACGCGTTCGCGTCGCCTTTGGCTGCCGCCTTTGCCAGGTTTTCGTCAGACGTCGTCATCCGCATCACGTTGATAAGACGGATACCAGGCGTCAATCCTTGGCGCGTTCCGAAAAAGAATCAAAAATGAGCGGCCGAGGCTGTTTTCCAGTCTTCTGCAAACATCTCGGGTATCGCTTCAGTCAGCAGAGCACCGTCGTCGATGAAGGAATAGAGCTCGGCATATGTCCGCTCGCACTCATCCGCCGTGCGGCGGTGAATATCCGAAGGACGCAGGTCGGCAACCTTTTCTTTACCCATCGCGCCAAGCAATTCGCGAAAGCTTTCCAACGTGGCGTCGTGATACCGGTGAACGCGCTGACGCTTCTGCGGGACGTTCACGGCCCGACCCCGGATCGGATCCTGTGTCGCCACGCCCGAAGGACAGCGGTTGGTGTTGCAGTGCAAGGCCTGGATACAGCCCACCGCGAACATCATGGCCCGCGCCGCGTTACACATATCCGCCCCCAAAGCGAATTTCTCGATCATGTCATAACCAGTTGCTACCTTGCCCGAGCAGATGACGCGTATCTGGTCGCGCAAACCTACGCCGCGCAGGCAGTTGTTCACAAAGATCAGAGCCTCATTCAGAGGCATGCCCAACCGGTTGGTAAACTCGACAGGGGCCGCCCCGGTGCCACCCTCCGCACCGTCAACGGTAATGAAATCGGGCAGAATACCAGTCTCCAGCATGGCCTTGCAGATCGCCATGAATTCGGACGGTTTGCCGATGCACAGCTTGAACCCCACCGGTTTGCCGCCCGACATTTCCCGCAGGTGCTGAACGAAATGCATCAGACCCGTCGGGCCTTCAAACGCAGAATGCGTGGGGGGTGAGATGACATCCTGGTGCACCGGTACACCACGAATTTCGGCAATCTCTTCATCAACCTTGACCGCGGGCAGAACGCCACCATGCGAAGGCTTTGCCCCCTGTGACAGCTTGATTTCGATGGCCTTGACCACCTCTTTTTTTGCTTTTTCGGCAAAGAGATCCTTGTCAAAATCACCCTCCGAGGTACGGCATCCGAAATAACCGGTCCCGATCTGCCAGATGATATCCCCACCTTCGGCCAGATGGTGCGGCGACAGCCCGCCTTCGCCTGTGTTGTGTGCAAACCCACCATCCTTGGCGCCGCCGTTCAGCGCCCGGATCGCGTTGGCGCTGAGGGCCCCAAAGCTCATGGCAGAAACATTCAGTCGGGACGCGCTGTAGGGTTGGTCGCATTGCGACCCGCCCAGCGTTACCCTTTCTTCGCTTTCGGGCACGTGTTTGGGTGCAAGTGAATGGGCAGCGCGTGTGTAGCCAACGGTGAGGATATCGTATTGTGTTCCGAAGGCCTGGGTATCCACCTGTCCCTTGGCGCGGGAATAGACCAACGATCGGACGATCCGGTTGTAAGGCCGACCGCTTTCATTGGTTTCCACGAAATATTGGCGGATTTCTGGGCTCACAAATTCCAGCATATAGCGGAAGTGCCCAAGGACCGGATAGTTGTTCAGCACATTGTGCCGGGTTGTCATCAAGTCATATGCCCCAACCACGGCATAGGGCACCAGCAGGACCAGCAGCCAATGGATCGGAGACCAGAAAAATCCCAGCAGCAGGGTCAACGGCAAAACGACGCAACTGAGCACGAAATAAAGCCTGCGAACGATCATTTTCGGTCTCCTTGCGCTTGGCTGGCCGGGGTTTGCTTGGCTTAACGAGAGGCTTTTTGGTTATGGATTGCAAGCCTTTGTATGTTCTGCATTCTGATCAGACGGAATTGTGATGATCTGCGATGGGTCCCGCCTTTGGTTGATCCCACACCAGCCAGTCTGTATGCCGAAGCAGACACCAGAACAGGCCCGATCCTTGGCAGAGCGAGCAAAACAGGCAACATACCGGCACCAGGCACTTATGTTCATTGCCGTATTCGTAGGCGGAGCGGCAGGGTCGCTGCTGCGCGAGGTGTTTGCCGTCAACTTACCCGGGTTGCCCTACCTAACCTCAACTTTCGGGATCAACGTGGTTGCGTGTTTTGTTCTGGGCTGGCTGTATTCCGTCCGCCACCGTGTCCACGCGCATGTGTTGCATTTGGGTGCGGTCGGGTTTTGCGGGGGGCTTTCGACCTTTTCCTCCTTCGTCGCTGATCTTGAAGTCATGGCAATGTCCAGCGGCTGCATGGCCGCTGTCGCCGCCGTGGCGGAAATTGCTGTCGGTCTGGGTGCCGCCATTCTGGGTGAGATGACGGGGCGGCGGTTCCAATCAGGTGGTTTCCGGACATGACCGACCTGTATCTGCACGCAATGTTTGGCCTGGGCGGGGGTCTTGGCGCCGTGATGCGGCATTGGCTTGCGCTCAAAGTCACGCACCAACTGCCATTGTCCACCCTGATCGTGAATATTCTGGGCAGTCTCTTTTTGGGCCTGTGGATAGGGTATCTGGGCGGTGCCGCAGACATGGGCGAAGAAGAAAAACGGCTGGTTTTCGGGTTTTGCGGCGGGTTCACGACCTTTTCCAGCTTCGCCTATCAGTCGCTGGAGCTGCACCGCGAACGGACAATCGCTTTGGCAGCCGCGAATATCCTGCTCAGCCTTGTTTTGTGCTGGGCGAGCTTGTGGCTGGGTCTGACGGTCATGCGCTAATGTGCGTGAACGCTGACTTCCGTACCCGGTTTCGGCGCCCGACAAAAGAATACCAGTGGGATCGTCGCCAATGCCAGAAGCCCCAGGTTGTTGAACACAGTCAGATAAGAGATCATCTCAGCCTGCCGCGCGATCTCCTGCCCCAGAATTGCCGCCCCTTGCGGGCTGTCCGGTGCCAGGCCAAGCGGCTTCAGATATGCCTGTGCGGCGGGATTGTAAGGTGTCACGTTCTGGCTGAGGGTCGCGGTATTCGTCTGCAGACCACGCACGACCCAAGTACCGACCAGCGATATGCCAACTGACGAGCCCAACTGCCGGGTCACGTTGAACAGCCCCGAGGCTTCATCCTGGCGGGCCTTGCTGATGCTTTCGAAGGCAAGAATGGACATGGGTACAAAAACCAGTCCCATGCCCAATCCGCTGACCGCACCTGGCCAGGCCAATTGCCAGAAACCGGCATTCAGATTGAGCGCGCCCAGCATGAAGTTCCCGATGGCTGTCAGCAATAAACCCAGACCGGTCAAAAGCCGGGGATCGAACCGTGTAACCAGCACGGACCCCGTCAACACCATCGAAAGTCCCGCCGCAATCCCGCGCGGGATGAACAAATGCCCGGACTCGATGACGGGAAAGTCCAGAAGATTCTGGACAAAGGTCGGCAGGATCGCGATCCCGCCGAACAGGGAAATCGCAAAACCTGCGATGATCAGATTGCACAGCGCGAAATTGCGATCCGCAAACAGCCGCAGATCGACAACCGCGTTTTTGGCGGACAGGGCATGAACAATAAAACCAAGCGCGCCCAGAACCGAGGCGATCAACGCGACCTGAATGACCCGAGAGGACAGCCAATCCTTGGTCTCGCCCTGATCGAGTATGAATTGAAGGCATCCGATCCCGACCGCCAGCAGCGCAAGACCTTTCCAGTCAATCCGAACTTCTTCGGTCTTGTCATCAGGCAGTTCCCCGGCCAGCAGCAACAGTGCCATGGCCGCCACGGGAAGGTTGACGAAGAACACCATGCGCCACGAGAAATACTCGGTCAGGATTGCACCGACTGTAGGCCCAAGAACCGGCGCGACGACCACACCCAACCCGAATACAGCCATTGCATTGCCGCGTTTTTCCTTTGGAAACGCATCAAACAGGATGGATTGCGACAGGGGGATCAGGAACGCTCCGAACATGCCTTGCGCCAGACGGAATGCAACTATGGTCTCAAGGCTCCAGGACAGGCCACACATCACCGACATGGTGGCGAACCCGGTAACAGCGGTCAGGATCAGGCGGCGGCGGCCCACTCGCCGCGCAACAAACCCGGTCAAAGGCATAACCACAACAGCCGAGACGATATAGCTGGTCAATATCCATGTCGCCTGATCGGTGGTCGCTCCGAATGCCGCCTGAATATGAGGCAGAGCAACGTTGACGATCGTACTGTCCAGCACCTCAAGGATGGCGCTCAGCAATACGGCGATAACGATCACCGGATTCACATGGCTGGCGACCGTATATGTCACTTTTCAGCCTGAGCAGACGTAGTGTCCACCGTCACTTTACTGCTGCCACCGACGCGCAAGGGTGCGTCGGTCGGATCCAGCGCGATGCGCACGGGAAACCGGCGTGTAACCTTGACCCAATTCCCGCTGGAATTCTCGGACGGCAATAGAGAGAATGTATCCCCCGACCCCCGACCGATCGAGGCGATCTTGCCGGTCAGTGACATGCCCGGCAACATATCGACCCTGACGGTCACGGGCTGTCCCGGACGAATACGCGGCAATGCAGTTTCCTTGAAATTGGCATCCACCCACCAATCAGAAGACTCGATAATTGAAAATTGCGGGGCGTTGGCAGATACAGCTGAGCCGGGCCGTAGGGTCAGATTGGCGATCCAGCCGTCTGCCGCCGCGTAAACTTTGGTCCAGTTCAGGTTCGCCTTCGCAATTTCAAGCTGCGCCTGTGTCGCCAGCACATCGTCCTTTTTTGCCGCCAATCCGCTGCGCAATGCCAGAAGGCTGGACTGGCTTGTTGTCAGCCGTGCCGAGGCCTGCGCAGCATCGGTCGTGGCCTGATCCAGCGAGACCTGCGCGACATCCCCGCTGGCGAACAACGCCTTGGAGCGCTCGAAATTCTTCTGTGCAGTATCAAATGCGGATTGCGCCGACTTCACTGATGCTTCGGCCGCCGCGATCTGGGTTGAATAGGACTGAGCCTGCTGCCTGGCGCTGTCCAGATCGGCCTGGGCCTGATCGACCGACGCGTTGAATTGTGTGGCATCGATTTCAAACAAAAGATCGCCCGCGTTGACCTTTTGGTTTTCTACGACAGAAAGGCCGGACACCTGCCCTGTGACCTGCGCGGCCACATAAATGATGTTGGCCCCGATATAGGCGTCCTTGGTCGACGGGTAACGCTCCTCATGGCGCCAGTACAGAAGCAGTCCGGCGGCAATCGCGCCCAGCATGGCAATGACAGCGACGGTTTTCAGGGATTTCATGTGATCCGTTCCAAATGAGTGCCGAAGTTGAGGGTCCGTCACATCGGGATCGTGTGCATCCGCACAGACAGATTGCCCAGAATCCAGACAGTTCCAAGGATGATGATGAGCAGGACCAATGTCGAAAACAGGACCAGATCCAGATCCTCGCGACTGCTGCGGCGACGATCAATATGCAGGAAATAGACCAGTTGAACGATCAGCTGCGCCAGACCCAGAAGGCCAATGGTCAGATAGACCCCGGGGGTTTCGATACCGTACCGATAGGCGATCATGAATACGGCCAGGGTCAGCACCAGCGACCCGCCATACCCTATCAGATATCGGCGCCGTTCGCGGCGGAACATCTCGGTCTGCTTATCCATAAGTCAGCCCTCCGAAGTAGACGATGGTGATGATGCCGATCCAGATCAGGTCAAGGAAATGCCAGAACAGCGCCAGCCTTATGACGCGCGAGATCACCTTGTCGGTCATCCCCATCACCCGCAGCTGAATGCCCAGCACGACGAGCCAGACACAGCCAGCGGCCACATGCAACCCGTGCAGCGGGACCAGCCCGAAGAAGGCAGACAGAAACCCGCTGCGCTGTGGCACCCCGCCCTTTTCCGCCATGGCCATGAAGTCGCGAACCTCGAGCACCAGAAAGCTGATGCCCAGCAGCAATGTCAGGCAGAACCAGAAAATGACACGCACGCGCGGCCGGTTGTATTTCAACGCCAGCATGGCCAGACCAACCGTCAGGCTGCTTGTCAGCAGGATCATGGTCTGGGCGAAGATGCTGTAAAGGTCGAACAGTTCATGTGGTCCGGGGCCACCCGCCTGCGCGTCGATCATCGTGATGTAGATCGCAAACATCAGGCCGAAATAGACCAGATCGCTCATCAGGAAGACCCAGAATCCGAATGTTACGACCTCGCTCGATTTATCGGCGCTGGCGTGGTTTTCGCCCAGATTCAGACCCGGATAGCTGTGTGAGGGTGCGCGTCTCATGTCGCGGCCTCCAGATCGGGGCCGGCAAGACCGCGGTTTTCCGAGGCGGTTTCCAGATCGCGGTTCACGGGTTGGGATTTGCGCACCAGATCCAGCCAGGCTTCGTGCTGTTTGCGGACCTCTTCGGCCGGGATCACCTCCTCGGTGTCGGTGTTGAAGGTCCAGATGATGACCGCCAGGATCATCAGAACGGTCATCAGGATGGCCAGCCACCAGATCCACCAGACCAAAGCGAACATCCAAACACCGCTGAGCACGCAAAGCGCAAAGCCGATGGCCGTATTGCGGGGCATCTCGATGTCTTCATAGGCATCCGGGGATGGGTAGACCGTTCCGTTTTCCTTGGCCGCGGCAAAGTCATCCCGGTCGGACACCTGCGGAATGATCGCAAAATTGTAAGCCGGCGGCGGTGCCGGTGTCGCCCATTCCAGCGTTCGCGCGTCCCACGGGTCGCCAACCGGTACAAGTGTCTTTGCGCGATCCCTGATACTGACCCAAAGTTGCACCAGCACCGACAACAGCGCCATCAGAATGACGAGCGAGCCGACAACTGCGGCGATCATATAGGGGTGGAAGCTCGGATCCTCCCAACTGAAGGACCGGCGCGGCATACCCATCAGGCCAACAAAGTAAAGCGGCAGGAAGGTCAGCATAAAGCCGACGGTCCACAGGGCCACAGACACCCTGCCCCAAAACTCGCTTAGCCGAAAGCCAAACGCCTTGGGGAACCAGTAATTGTATCCGGCCAACAGGCCAAACAGGACACCCGGCAACAGCACGTTGTGGAAATGAGCCACCAGAAACAGGGTATTGTGTACCTGATAATCCACGGTGGGATTAGCCAGTATCACGCCGCTAAGCCCGCCGATGACAAACAGCATCAGAAACGACAGGCCATACAGCATCGGAACCGAGAACCGGATACGGCCACGGTACAGAGTCGCCATCCAGTCATAGACCTTTACGCCGGTCGGGATGGCAATCAGCATGGTCGCGATGCCGAAAACCGCGTTGATCAGGGCGCTTTGGCCCATGGTGAAGAAGTGGTGCAACCAGACGGTAAAGGACAGCACCGCAATCGACATCGTGGCGATAACCAGTGAGTTGTATCCATACAACCGTTTGGCCGAAAAGGTCGCGAAGATCTCGGAATAGATACCATAGGCGGGCAGAACCAAAAGGTAGACCTCGGGGTGGCCGAATAGCCAGAACAGGTTGGCATAGTTCATCATGTTGCCGCCAAGGTCGTTGGTGAAAAAGTGGAAGTCGAGATAGCGATCGGCCGCCAGCAACAGCGCGGCGACCCCAAGCGGCGGCATGGCGAAGATGATCAGGATCGAACTGCAGATGATCGTCCAGCAGTACATCGGAAGCCGCATGAACGTCATTCCGGGCGCGCGCAGTTTGTAAATCGTGACGGCAAAGTTGATGCCCGTCAGCGTTGTGCCGACGCCCGAGACGACAATGGCCCAGATCCAGTAATCCGGTCCAACGCCCGGATTGAAGGTTGCACCCGTGTAGGGCGGATAGGCCGTCCAGCCGCCCGTCGAGAACTCACCCACAACCAACGACACCATCAGCATCATGCCAGCCGAAACGGTCAGTCCCAACCCGATCTGGTTCATCACCGGAAACGCCACATCCCGCGCGCCAATCATCAACGGGACTAGATAATTTGCGACCCCAAAGACAAACGGAACGGCGACAAAAAACACCATGATTGTACCATGGGTGCTGAACAGTTCCGCAAAATGCTCGGCTTCAAGAAATCCGTCGCCCGGTCCCGCCGCCTGCTGGGCGCGCATGACAACGCCCTCCAATACGCCGCGTGCCAACATGACGATGGCGAAGACGATATACATGATGCCGATCTTCTTGTGATCCGCGCTGGTCAGCCAGTCGCGCCACAATGGTCCCCAAAGGCGGAACCATGTCAGCAGGCCCAAAACCGCAATGGCACCGACGATCACGATGCCCGCCGCCACATTGGCAACGATTTCATTGGCGTTGGGATCCCGGATCAGTCCGCTGATCGGAAAGGCATCCCAGTCGAGGCGGCCAAAGAACCCTGATCCGACCGTCGTCATTGACTGACCTCCTGCCCGAACTGCGCGGTTCCCGGCTGTTGATCCCGAGGCAACGGTTTGCCGCTGTGGTATCGGTGAAGAATGGACATGAACAGATCTTTGTCATCCAGAGTAAAATAGAGCGCGTTTTCCGGCATTTGCGCCGTGCCAAGCGCCGCCTGAACCTCATCCCGGTCAGTTCGCTTGGCCAAAGTCCGATAGGTTTCAGGGTCAAGCGGGATACCATTGGAACGCACACTTTCCACCCATGCATTGAAATCGTCAGGCTGCATCGCCAGCGTCTGAAACTTCTGTTTTGTAAAACCCCGACCATTGTACTGCGTGTTTTCCCCCTGCATCCGTTCAGGATGGTCAGCAACAAGGTGCAGTTTGGTTGTCATCCCCGGCATCGCATAGATCTGACCCGCCAAGGCCGGGATCATGAAGGACTGCATCACAGTGTCGGTTGTCAGCGTCATCGCCACCTGCTGCTTGACCGGGATGCCCAGCTCTCCGACACTTGCGATGCCCAGGTCGGGGTAGATGAACAGCCATTTCCAGTCGAGCCCGACAACCTGCACCTCCAACGCGGGCGCATCACCGAAAGGCGCGGCATAAGGGTCAAGACGATGGGTCGCCTTCCACAGGTAGAAGGACAGTATCGCCACTATGACAACAGGCACCCCCCACATCAGGAATTCAAGCCTGAACGAAAAATCCCAGTTTGGTCGATACTGGGCAGTGCTGCCCTTGTGGCGGCGGTAACGCTGGGCAATCAAGGGAACCAACACCAGGACAGGAATGACAGCGACCATGATCAATATTGTTGCGCGCAGCAGATGGGTTTTCTGAACAGCCGCAATTGGCCCTTGCGGGTTCATGAAACTGTCGCTTGCGCCAGCCAATTGGGGCGAGGCAAACAAAACCACCAATGCCGCCAGTATTGAAACTGGCGCAGGAGAGATCCTGAAACTGGTCACGCCTGCCCGTCCCCTCATGCCGTTGTTTTCCGCCCAACTATCGACACTGTCACAGATTTTCTCAAGGTTTTTTACCGTACCGGAGATTGATCGGCGCGCTGGCGGCTCAACCAAAGCCGACAAACGGAGGTCATGGCTGTTGACTTGGACTGCGCCAGAGTCGAAACCGGAGTGGTGATGAAACTGGTTGTTTTTGTTCTTTCCCTTCTGTGCCTGCCAGCCGCAACACTGGCGCAGGATCGCGCCACGGTTGAAAAACAGTTTCAAACCTGGCTGAACACCACGGTATGGCCTCAGGCCCGCGCCAAAGGCGTTTTGCGTCGCACGATGGAACAGGCGTTTGAGGGCGTGACCCTGAATTGGGATCTGCCCGACCTCGTCCCTCCCGGTACAAAGGCAAAAACCCCCAGGCAGCAAAAACAGGCCGAGTTCGGGTCCCCGGGACGTTACTTCAACGCGGGTTCCGTAAACGGCGCCACATCGGAAGGGCGAAGAATGGCGGCCCGCCATTCCACCACACTAGACCAGGTCGAAAGACAGACGGGTGTGCCTGGCCGGATCATTCTGGCGATATGGGGTCGTGAAAGCGGGTATGGTCAGGTGCCGATCCGGTACGACGCGTTCGAGGTTCTTGGCACCAAGGGGTTCATGAGCACACGCGCCGAGTACTTCACAGCCGAACTGGTCGCCGCCCTGCAGATCGCACAGGCCGGCCACATGCCTGCGCGCACCATGAAAAGCAGTTGGGCCGGGGCGCTTGGGCAGCCACAATTCATGCCATCGAACTTCCTGACCTATGCAGCAGATGGAAACGGCGATGGGCGCGCCGACATCTGGGGCTCGGCGGAAGACACCATAGCGTCAATCGGGAACTATCTGCACCGTCATGGCTGGATCTCCGGTCGGGACTGGGGGTTCGAGGTTGATGTTCCCGGGTCGGTTTCCTGTGCGCTTGAAGGTCCCGATCAGGGTCGCCCCATTCATGAATGGGAGGCAATGGGGATCACGCGTGTCTCCGGCAAACCATTTCCGGCCCACGAAAGGGACGGCGTTGGGTATCTGATGATGCCGGCGGGACGGTTCGGGCCAGCCTTTGTCGTGACACCCAATTTCTATGTGCTCAAAGAGTACAACAAAAGCGACCTCTACGCCCTGTTCGTGGGCCACGTCGGCGACCGTATTCAATATGGGGTCGGCGATTTCACCGGGCGCTGGGGCAAGGTCGGCGGGCTTTTTCGATCAGACGTTGCCACGATGCAAAGGGCGCTGGAGAAACAGGGGCACGATGTCGGGGGAGCGGACGGGCTGCCGGGATTCAAAACGCGCCGGTCAATCGGGCGCTGGCAGTCTTCGACAGGTCAGTCCCCCACCTGCTTTCCGCAAGCGCACATGAAAGCGGACCTGAGGGGCTGAGCGTCATTCGATCGGCACCAAGGGTATAGCGATTCGCTGTCTCCCGGCCTTGGAAGCGCAGGTCTTGGCGGTTTTCCAAAGACACATTCTGGATGCAGGTTCACGAAAATGTCACGGACCCCCCGGGGTTCCTTCCTAAAATTTCCGACGCACCCACGGTTTAGGAAGTAATCCACCTTTGGTTGTTCAAACGAACGGCCAAGGCTTTAACCTTTTCGAAAACAATGTCACCTTCTGCCGCAGTGAAAGGCGACTTTCGCAAACAGTTCCCGACTGCATACCGAAAGACTGCGACGCGGTGTTCATTGCGATCAGTAACAAGACATATGGACCCCTCCCGGTTTTGTTCGGAGTCGGACAACCAAGGCAGGCGCACGCCACCCCTAAAAGGGTTTTGCGCCTTTGCTTCAAAAAACGGGAGTACATAACATGAAAAAGACTATTCGGATGTCGCTGGCGGGGCTGTTGTCCTCGACCATTATCGCAGGCGTGGCCTTTGCCGCCGGAACCCATCCTCTAACCGGTGAGGCACTGGCCGACGACCAGACCTTTACCTATCGCATTCTGGACGAACACAGCTCGGTCGATCCGCAGGTTGTCGAAGATGTCTCGGGCGCGGAAATCGTTCGCGACCTGTTCGAGGGTTTGATGAACCAGGACGAAGACGGCAACCTGGTGCCTGGTGTGGCTACGGAATATTCCGTCAATGACACCAAGGACGTCTACACCTTCACATTGCGTGACAATGCAAAGTGGTCGAACGGCGATCCGGTCACGGCGGGTGATTTCGTTTATGCCTGGAAGCGCGCGGTCGATCCCGAACTGTCCTCGCCCTACGCCTGGTTCATGGAACTGATGTCGATCGAGAACGCCGCCGCAATTATTGCCGGTGAAAAGCCCGTGGATGAACTGGGCGTCAAGGCAATCGACGACAAGACTCTGGAAGTCCGCCTGAGCGCCCCGCTGCCATATTTCCCGCAGATGACCACACATTCGACCACCTTCCCTGCCCCGCAGAAAGTGATCGAAGAGTTCGGCGATGCATGGACCAAGCCCGGAAACATCGTATCGAACGGTGCCTATGTCCTGACCGAGCATTTGCCGCAGGAACGTTCGGTACGCGAACGCAATGAAATGTACTGGGACAACGACAACACCATCATCGACAAGGTTGTGTCACTGGTGATCAACGACGAAAACGTCGCCCTGACCCGGTATCTGGCTGGTGAACTTGACCGCACCGAAATTCCCGCCGGTCAGTACCCGCGCCTGAAAGAGGAACACCCTGAAGAAGCCATCAGCTTCCCGCGTCTTTGCAACTACTATTACACGTTCAACCTGTCCGAGGGTGGCCCTGAGGCATTCAAGGACCCCAACGTCCGTCAAGCCTTGTCTCTTGCAGTCGACCGCGCAATCATCACTGAAAAGGTCATGGCGGGCGGACAGCCGCAGGCATACACCTTTGCGCCCGAGGCAACTGCCGGCTTCACAGTTCCGGCTGTAGAAATGGCTTCGATGACCCAGCCAGAACGGGACGAGCTGGCCAAGGAACTGCTGGCCGAAGCAGGTTTTGGCCCCGACAATCCGCTGAGCTTCGAGATGGTCTACAACACCTCGGAAGACCACAAGAAGGTTGCCGTGGCACTGAGCCAGATGTGGAAACAGAAACTGGGTGTTCAGGTCGAACTCGCCAACATGGAGTGGAAAGTCTTCCTGGATGAGCGCGGCAACCAGAACTTTGATCTGGCTCGTGGCGCATGGTGTGGCGACTATAACGAAGCGTCCACTTTCCTTGACCTGCTGCAATCCGATTCCGGTTATAACGACGGCAAGTACAATAACGCGCGCGTCGACGAGTTGCTGGCCGAGGCCAAAACCTCGAACGATCCGGCACCGCTTTACACGGAAGTCGAGCGCATTATCGCGCATGAAACCCCTGTGATCCCGATCTACCACTACGCCGGTGTCTACATGATGGACAGTGACGTCGGTAACTGGCCGGTGAAAAATGTCGAGCAGAACTGGTACTCGAGAAACCTCTACAAGCTCGCTGAATAATCGTTTTTGAACCGCGCCCTGTCCCGGTCACATCCGGGGCAGGGCCAATAAAAATGGGGGCATGAAATGCTTGCCTATAGTTTGCGGCGATTGCTCGTCGCCATTCCGACGATCCTGTTGCTGATCGTCGCCTGTTTCTTTCTGATGCACTTCGCGCCCGGCGGGCCCTTCACCTCGGAACGGCCGCTGCCGCCGCAGGTTCTGGCCAATATCGAGGCGCGGTACGGGTTGGACCAGCCGCTGTGGAAGCAGCTGTGGGACTACCTTTACAACATCGTCGTTCATTTTGACTTCGGCCCGTCCTTCAAGTTCAAGGACCGGGACGTCAACGACATCATCGCGCAGGGTTTCCCGATCTCGCTGACCTATGGTTCGCTGTCGTTTCTTGTGGCGACCGCAGTCGGTGTGAGCCTTGGGATTGCCGCCGCGATCAAGCACAATAGCTGGATCGATTATTTCGCGGTTGGTCTGGGTATCGCGGCGCAAGCGCTGCCCAACTTCATCATGGGCCCGATCCTTATCCTGACCTTTACCCTGTGGCTGGGCTGGCTGCCGGGCGGCGGCTGGAATGGCGGTCAGTGGCAGTACCTGATCATGCCGGTCATCGCGCTGGCGACGTCCTATATGGGCTCGATCGCGCGGATTACCCGGTCATCGATGCTGGAGGTTCTGAACTCGAACTTCATCCGAACCGCCCGCGCCAAGGGGCTGCCGACCAGAACCGTGATCTGGCGCCATGCGCTGAAACCCACGCTGCTGCCGGTCGTGTCCTATCTGGGACCGGTCTTCGTTTACGTGCTGACCGGCTCGGTCTTTGTCGACATCTATTTTTCGACCGGCGGTCTGGGTCAGGCCTACGTCGGCTCGGCCCTGTCGCGTGACTATGCCGTGCTGCTGGGGGTTACGATCCTGTACGGCGCGCTGACCGTTGTCGTGAACCTGCTTACCGACCTGGCCTATGCCTGGTTCGATCCGAAAATCCGTTACTGAGGGGCAGGCAATGCTTGGAAAATCTCAAAAAGCCGCCCATCTGGCCGAGGAAATCACCGATTACACGGTCATTCAG
Organism: Ruegeria sp. AB8; assembly: GCF_056542605.1. NCBI lineage: Bacteria > Pseudomonadati > Pseudomonadota > Alphaproteobacteria > Rhodobacterales > Roseobacteraceae > Ruegeria > Ruegeria sp. AB8. The sequence continues at coordinate 120,460 of NZ_JBQGAB010000004.1, read as the reverse complement.
GGGCGCTCACTCTGGCAGGACGCGCGGATGCGTTTTGTCCGCAACAAGGCCGCGATGGCCAGTGTCTTCATTCTGGGGATGATCGTCCTGTTCACGATTATCGGACCCTATTTCGCAGCCTGGAACAACGAAGAGATCGACTGGAACGTCATGGGTGACGTGCGCGGCATGGGAATGCCGTCCATCGAGACCGGACACTATTTCGGCGTCGATGATCTGGGGCGCGATCTGTACAGCCGTGTCATTCAGGCAACCACGACGTCGCTGCTGGTGGGTCTGATCGGGGCGGCAACGGCGCTGATCGTGGGCACCTGCTACGGCATCGCTGCAGGTTATATCGGCGGCCGCACCGACAGTGTCATGATGCGCTTTGTCGACATCCTGCTGGCGATCCCGGCTACGCTGGTCATCATCCTGCTGCTTGTCGTGGCAGGGCGGTCATTCTTCATGCTGTTCATCGCCCTTGGGGCGGTCGGCTGGCTGACCATGGCGCGGATCGTGCGGGGACAAACTCTGACTCTTAAAAACCGCGAGTTTATCGAGGCCGCCCGCGCCGCCGGGGTCAGCGAGTTTACCATCATGTACCGCCACATCCTGCCCAACCTGCTGGGCGTGGTGATCGTCTATGCCTCGCTACTGGTGCCCGAGATGATCCTGACCGAAAGCTTCATCTCGTTCCTGGGTCTCGGGATTTCGGAACCTTACACCTCATTGGGCCGTCTGATTGCCGAAGGGGCCGGCACGATGAGCTATGGCACGCTGTGGCAGTTGATGTACCCCCTGACATTCTATGTCGCCATCATCATCACCATGTTCTTCATCGGTGACGGTCTGCGTGACGCTCTGGACCCGAAGGATCGCTGATATGAGCCTGTTTTCCGTAAAAGACCTGAGCGTCCGGTTCGACACTCCAGATGGCGTGGTCGAAGCCGTCAACGGCATCAGCTTCGACATAAATCCGGGTGAGTGCCTGGGCATTGTTGGCGAAAGTGGTTCGGGCAAAAGCCAGACCTTTATGGCCGCGATGGGGCTGTTGCCATCTGCAGGCCACGCGAGCGGGTCGGCAATGCTGAACGGCAAGGAAATCCTGAACCTGCCGGTACAAAAGCTCAATCAGATCCGTGGTGCCGATGTGGGAATGATCTTTCAGGATCCCCTTACGGCCCTGACGCCGCATTTGCGGGTCGGCCAGCAAATGCGCGAAGTGCTGCAGGTTCACGAAGGCTTGCAAGGTTCGGCTGCTCGTGCCCGGTGTCTGGACTGGCTGGACCGCGTGCGCATCCCCGAAGCCGCGCGCCGGTTGGATCAATACCCGCACGAGTTGTCCGGCGGGATGCGCCAGCGGGTCATGATCGCCATGTCGATGCTATGCAATCCCAAGCTGCTGATCGCGGACGAACCAACGACCGCCCTTGATGTAACGGTACAGGCCGACATTCTGGACCTGATGGTTCGACTGCAAAAGGACGAGGGTACGGCGATCGCGCTCATCACCCATGACATGGGCGTCGTGGCGCGGATGTGCGACCGCATTCAGGTCATGCGGCTTGGTCAATTCGTCGAGGCCGGTGACACCCGGGAAATTTTCCGCGCGCCTCAGCATGAATATACCCGCACATTGCTTGAGGCGATGCCGCGCATCGACGCCGGTGATGCCCCCAAAGCTTTGGCCAAGGTCGAAGAGCCGCTGCTCAAGGTCGATAACGTCAAGGTTCACTTCCCGATCCACGTCAAGGGCGGTTTGTTCGGGCGCAAGGTTCCACTAAAGGCGGTCGACGGTGTCAGCTTCGATATCCGCAAGGGTGAAACGCTGGGCGTTGTTGGCGAGTCGGGTTGCGGAAAATCCACGCTGGCACGGGCCGTACTTCAACTGATCGAGCCCAGTGCGGGCAATGTCAGCTGGCTGGGGCATCCGATCGTCGGACTGAGACGGGCAGAGCTGAACAAGTATCGCAAGGACCTGCAGATCGTGTTCCAGGATCCGCTGGCCAGTCTGGATCCGCGCATGACGATCTCGGCCTCGATTGCCGAGCCGCTGAAAACCTACCGCCCCGACCTGACCGAGCGGGAACGCAAGGAACTGGTCGCCGAGATGATGGAGCGGGTCGGCCTCAAGGCGAACATGATCAACCGTTATCCGCACGAATTGTCTGGCGGACAAAACCAGCGTGTGGGAATCGCCCGGGCGATGATCAACAAGCCAAAGCTGATCATCTGCGATGAAGCGGTTTCGGCTCTGGATGTGTCCATTCAAGCTCAGATCGTGGAATTGTTGCGAGAATTGCAACAGGAATTTGGCCTGTCGATGATCTTCATCAGCCATGATCTGTCCGTAGTGCGCGCGGTGTCGAACCGGATCATGGTCCTGTATCTTGGCCGTATCGTCGAACTGGGCGATGGCGAAGTGATTTGTTCCGATCCGGTTCACCCATACACAAAGTCGCTGATTTCGGCGGTACCGATACCCGACCCCGATGTGGAGCGAACACGCCAACGTCTGAAATTACCGGGAGAATTGCCGTCGCCCATGGATCCGAAGGCGGCCCTGCGGTTTCTGCCGAGTCGCCTGTCGGCCGGTCAACCGGACTATGTTCCGCAACTCAGCGAGATCGCACCCGATCACTACGTGGCCGAACATGATCCGCTGGAGATTATCATGAAGGCGTCCTGATACTGCTTCCGGCGCCTGATTGCAGGCGCCGGAGGTACGTTTTTCTGAACTGGGTTTGGACCGGATGTTTTGACTCCTCCGCATCGAGATGGCACCTTTCCGATCACTTCTAGCCTGGGAATCCGGGCGACGTTGATTGTTCAGGCATTGCAGCCTAAGAGGAGAGACCGGCCTCACCACACTCTGTCGGGCTCGTATTGAATTTGAGAGGTAACATGGCACGTAAGGTCACAAAGGCGATTTTCCCGGTTGCAGGGCTGGGTACGCGATTTTTGCCCGCAACAAAATCAGTTCCGAAAGAGATCATGACATTGGTTGACCGGCCGCTGGTTCAATACGCCATCGACGAAGCACGTGCCGCGGGAATTACCGAATTCATCTTTGTCACCTCGCGCGGGAAATCCGCGCTTGAGGATTATTTCGATCACAATCTCGTGCTCGAACAGGAACTCAAGGCCAAGGGCAAGGACGACCTGCTTGAAATCCTGAGCGCGACCAACATGGAAAGCGGCGCCATCGCCTATATCCGCCAGCACAAGGCACTGGGCCTGGGTCACGCGGTCTGGTGCGCGCGGCGTCTGATCGGGGACGAGCCCTTTGCCGTCATGTTGCCCGACGATGTGATCGCGGCGGACAAACCCTGCCTGCAGCAAATGGTCGAGGCCTATGAAGAAACCGGTGGCAACATGGTCGCCGCAATGGAAATTCCCAAGGACAAAACCAGTTCCTACGGTGTTCTCGATGTTGGCGAGAATATCGGTACGGTTGTCCGGACCAAGGGCATGGTCGAAAAGCCAAACCCCAATGAGGCCCCGTCCAACCTGGCGGTGATCGGGCGTTATATTCTGGGGCCGTCGGTCCTGTATAACCTCAATCAGAAAAAGAAGGGCAGCGGCGGTGAAATCCAGCTGACTGACGCGATTGCCGAAGACATTGTGAACGGTGTCCCTGTTTTCGGATACAAGTTCAACGGTCAGAGGTTCGATTGCGGTTCCAAATCCGGGTTCCTGCAAGCCACCGTGGCCTTTGCGTTGGCACGCAACGATTTGCGCGACGATCTGAGCCAGTATCTCCATGATGTCGTTGTTGCGGGAAAGGCGGCGCAATAGACCTTTGCGCAACCCGAACCCCTCTTTCAGGGCAAATGAAATCCAAAGGCAAACGTCATGACAACTGTCCATCCCGTCATTCTCTGCGGTGGCTCCGGGACCCGGCTGTGGCCCTTATCCCGCAAAAGCTATCCCAAGCAATTTGTGCCGCTGCTTGGCGAAACCAGCCTGTTGCAGGATTGTGCCGCGCGGATGTGCGGACCATCTGACGCGCCTTATGCCAAACCGCTGATCCTGACCAATGAAGCGTTTCGGTTCGTTGTACCCGAGCAGCTAAACGGCATTGGCATCGATCCCGGCCCGGTCCTGATCGAACCCGAGGGCCGCAATACTGCCCCAGCCGTATTGGCGGCTGCGCTATACTTGGCTGCTGAAAACCCGGACGCCATCATGCTTGTCGCCCCTTCCGATCACGTGATCCCGGACAAAGCCGCGTTCCACGCGGCTGTTGCCAAAGGTGTCGAAGCCATCCGCGAACGCGGTGATCTTGTGACCTTCGGCATCACTCCGAACCGACCGGAAACGGGGTATGGGTATCTGAAACTCAGCCACGCCCCGAACGCAGACACCGCAGTTCCGCTGGACCGGTTTGTTGAAAAGCCCGATCTCGAAAACGCCCAGGCAATGGTCGCCGATGGCAGCTATCTCTGGAACTCGGGTATTTTCCTGTTTGCGGTGAAAGACATCATTGCAAGTTTCGAACAACACGCCCCGGACCTGATCCCGCCGGTGCAAAAAGCGGTTACCGATGCGCAGACCGACCTTGGATTTCTGCGTCTCGATGCGACCGCTTGGAGTGAGGTCAACGATATCTCGATCGACTACGCGGTCATGGAAAGAGCAACTAACCTGAGCGTCGTGCCCTATGCCGCTGGCTGGTCTGACGTCGGAAGCTGGTCCGCTGTGCAGGAGTTGAGCAATCCTGACGCCGATGGCGTCGCCACGACCGGAGAAGTGACTGCAATCGATTGCCGCAATGTCCTGATCCGGTCGGAATCCCCGACGCAGGAAGTTGTGGCCATGGGGCTGGAAAACGTGATTACGGTTGCCATGCCCGATGCGGTTCTTGTGGCCAGCATGGACAAGGCGCAGGACGTAAAACTGGCCGTCGCTGCACTGAAAGCGAAAGGCGCGAAGCAGGCGGAATCTCTGCCGGTGGATCATCGCCCGTGGGGCTGGTTCGAAAGCCTTGTGATCGGGGACCGGTTTCAGGTGAAGCGTATCCATGTCCATCCCGGTGCCGCGCTGAGCCTTCAGTCACACCACCATCGCTCGGAGCACTGGATCGTTGTGGAAGGCACGGCCAAAGTCACGATTGACGACGACGTGCGCCTCGTGTCCGAGAACCAGTCGGTCTACATCCCGCTGGGTGCCACGCACCGGATGGAAAACCCCGGAAAGGTGCCGATGGTTCTGATCGAGGTGCAGACCGGAACATATCTGGGTGAGGATGACATCATCCGTTACGAGGATATCTACGCGCGCGACTAGGCGACCGATGTTCTCGCACGCGGTTCCTGGCCCTGTGTCAGGCAACCATTAGTTAATTAGCAAATCGTTTCGCGGGCGTTCGGCCCAGTCGGACAGGATTCATGTGTGTCACGGCAGGGTGGCGCGCAATGCAATTGTCGGACCGACAACCGCAGGAGGACGCCCGTGTCACAGACCTCACCCCGATTGGACCTGCCATTTCTACAACCTTCGCAGGCCCAGAAACACGTCACCCATAACGAGGCCCTGCGCCGGCTGGATCTCGTGGTGCAGCTCAGCGTGGTGGCCACCAACGCGACCACGCCTCCGCCGGTTCCGGAACAGGGCGAGGTTCATGCGCTGGGATCTGCGCCAACCGATGAATGGGCGGGTCAGGCAGGTAACCTTGCAGCTTGGCTGGACAACGCCTGGCACTTCCTTTCCCCCGGCATCGGATGGCGCGCCTGGGATCAGACCGCTGGCCAGATCAGGATTTGGGACGGATCTGCCTGGACTGATCCGCCGGTGGCGACACAGAATCTGAACGGTGTCGGCATCGCCACCAGCTATGACGGCACAAACCGCCTATCAGTGCGCGGCCCCGCCACGCTGTTCAGCCATGATGGCGGCGGACATCAGGTCAAGATCAACAAGGCCGGTTCCGGTGATACCGCATCGCTTTTGTTCCAGTCCAACTGGACCGGCCATGCGGAAATGGGGTTGGCTGGAAACACAGGGTTTTCCATCAAGGTCTCTCCTGATGGGGGCAGTTGGACCGAAGCGCTGCGCCTTGATCCGACCACCGGTATCGCGGACGGCGCCGCCATACAGGCCAGTGCCGACGACACAACGACAGGCCGCCTGATGCGGGCGGACTACGGATATGGTCCGGGCAATTTGCTGGGGTCTGTATCCGAGTCCGGCGGCATTCCAACTGGTGCGGTCATCGAACGGGGCAGTACAGCAAACGGTGACTATGTTCGTTTTGCCGATGGGACGCAGATCTGCACCGCCGCATTGAATGCCGTTGCGTGTACCACCGCCGAAGGGACGATGTTTGCAAGCAATACAGACACCTGGACCTTCCCTGTAAGCTTCGCCGCGGGTTCGGTTCCAGTCATCAGTGGCTCAGGGGGTGCGACATCCCGATTTGCAGGTTTTGATGGGCCTTCAGAAACACAGGTAACGTACAAGGTGTTGTCGGCATCCTCGGATGCAGACACGCACGCGCCAACGGCCATTGCAATCGGTCGCTGGTTCTGAACATCAGGCTGCCCGGGCTTTAGTCCGGGCAATCACTTCGAACGCAGATCTACGTCGTTCTGTTCAAGAAACCACGCATAAGTTTCGCGCAAACCATCCTCAAGCGACACGCGCGAGCGCCAGCCCATATCTGCCAATCGCGTGACGTCCATCAGCTTGCGCATTGTGCCATCAGGTTTGGACACATCCTGTGTGATCCGCCCCTCAAACCCCGTGACTTCAGCCACCAGCGCCGCCAGATCCGCAATCGAGATGTCCGAGCCGGTGCCAACATTGATGTGGCTCAGCATCGGTTGCGTGTTTGTCTCATATTTTTCGCGCGGCAGGTCGAGGACGAACAGCGATGCCTCGGCCATGTCATCCACATGCAGGAACTCGCGCCTCGGTTTTCCGGTTCCCCATATCACAACCTCGTCCAGCCCGTCGCGCTGTGCCTCGTGAAACCGCCGGATCAGGGCAGGCAGAACATGGCTGTTTTCGGGGTGGAAATTGTCCCCCGGACCATAGAGGTTCGTGGGCATGACCGAGCGGTAGTCGACACCGTGCTGACGGTTGTAGCTTTCGCACAGCTTGATCCCCGCGATCTTGGCAATCGCATACGGTTCGTTTGTCGGCTCTAACACGCCCGTCAGCAATGCATCTTCCCGCATCGGCTGCGGAACTGCGCGTGGATAGATGCAGGAACTGCCCAGTTGCAGCAGGCTTGTGACCCCGGCCGAAAAGGCCTGATGAATCACATTGCATTCAATCATCAGGTTTTCATAAATGAAATCAGCGGGGTACGTATTGTTGGCGTGAATGCCGCCAACCTTGGCCGCCGCCAAAATGACCACATCAGGTCGTTCATCCTGCATGAATTCCCGCACAGCTGTCTGGTCCGTCAGATTGAGCTCGGCTGACGTTCGGGTCACAAGCTCAATCGCTTCACCCCCAGCCTGACGATCCTGCAATCGGCGCAGGATGGCACCGCCGACCATGCCGCGATGCCCTGCTACGTAGATCTTGCGCATGGCGTCCCCCCTCAGCCGTTTTCCAGGCTGACCGGCAGCTCGAACCCGTGCTCTTTCAACAGCGCATGGCGTTTGGCTGTTTTCAGGTCTTCCAGAACCATCTCGGCGCACATTTCCTGCACGGTCAACTCCGGCTCCCACCCGAGCTTCTGTTTCGCCTTTGACGGATCACCCAACAGCGTCTCCACCTCGGCCGGGCGGAAATAACGGGGGTTGATCCGCAGGATGACATCACCGGGTTTCAAAGCCGGCGCATCGTTGCCTTCAATGGCGGTGACCGTAGCAACCTCATCCACCCCTTCGCCCGAAAACTTCAGCGAAATGCCGAGTTCAGCCGCTGACCATTCAACGAATTGACGCACAGAATACTGCTTGCCGGTTGCAATCACGAAATCCTCGGGATTGTCCTGTTGCAACATCATCCACTGCATACGGACATAATCCTTGGCATGTCCCCAGTCGCGCAAACTGTCGATGTTGCCCATATAAAGGCAATCTTCAAGCCCCTGCGCGATGTTGGCCAGACCGCGGGTGATCTTGCGCGTCACGAAGGTTTCGCCTCGGCGTGGGCTTTCATGATTGAACAGAATTCCGTTGCAGGCATAAAGACCATAAGCCTCGCGGTAGTTCACAGTGATCCAGTAGGAATACAGCTTGGCCACCGCATAGGGCGATCTGGGGTGGAACGGCGTCGTTTCCCGCTGCGGTGTTTCCTGAACCAGACCATACAATTCCGACGTCGAGGCCTGATAGAACCGCGTCTTGTCCTCGAGCCCGAGAAACCGGATCGCTTCAAGCAGGCGCAGGGTGCCAATTGCATCCACATCGGCGGTGTATTCCGGAGCTTCAAAACTGACGGCAACATGAGACTGTGCACCAAGGTTGTAGACCTCGTCAGGCTGCACCTCCTGCATGATCCGGGTCAGATTCGAGGTGTCGCTCAGGTCCCCGTAATGCAAATGCAGCTTCGGGTTCGGTACATGCGGATCCTGATAAATGTGATCGATGCGCTGCGTGTTGAAGGACGATGCCCGTCGTTTGATTCCGTGAACTTCGTAGCCTTTTTCCAGCAGAAACTCGGCCAGATACGACCCATCCTGGCCCGTGATACCGGTAATCAATGCCTTTTTGGTCATATCTGCGCCTCACAAATATCAATGTGTCAGTTTAGCGTCTCAAAAACAGCAAGAAACCATGGAATGCAAGCCAAGGTCACAGTCAGGCATTGAATCCGGCGGAAGATTCTTCGAATGTGCGGTCGCCAGACTTGGTAATTGGTAAGAAGGATTTTAACGAATGCGTATTGCAATGATCGGAACTGGCTATGTCGGTTTGGTATCCGGTGTCTGTTTCTCGGATTTTGGCCATGACGTGATTTGCGTCGACAAGGCCCGGGAAAAAATCGAGATGCTGCAGGCCGGAAAGGTTCCGATCTATGAGCCGGGCCTTGATGTGCTTATGGCCAAGAACGTGGCGGCCGGCCGGCTGAGCTTTACCACTGATTTGACTTCAGCTGTCGATGGCGCGGATGCCGTTTTCATAGCTGTTGGGACACCCACCCGTCGGGGCGACGGACACGCGGACCTGACTTATGTGATGGCCGCCGCAGAAGAGATCGCACGAGCCATAACCGGCTACACCGTTGTTGTCACCAAATCGACCGTTCCGGTCGGAACCAATCGCCGGGTGCATCAGGTCGTTTCTGCCGCAAATCCCCAAGCCGATTTCGACGTCGCCTCGAACCCCGAGTTTTTGCGCGAGGGTGCCGCAATTGACGACTTCATGCGCCCCGACCGTGTGGTTGTCGGCGTCGAAAGCGACCGCGCGGCAGACGTGATGGCCGAAATCTACCGCCCGCTCTATTTGCGCGATTTCCCGATCCTGACTACCGATCTGGAAAGCGCCGAGATGATCAAATACGCGGCGAACGCCTTTCTTGCGACCAAAATCACCTTCATGAACGAAATCGCGGGCCTGTGTGAAAAGGCGGGGGGCGACGTCAAGGAAGTGGCGCGCGGCATTGGCCTCGATGGCCGGATCGGCAACAAGTTCCTGCACGCAGGCCCCGGCTATGGCGGTTCGTGTTTTCCCAAGGACACCGCTGCGCTGGCCCGGATCGGGCAGGAGCATGCGCACCCGATGCAGATCACCGAAACCGTCATTCGCGTGAACGACGAGGTCAAGAAACGCATGATTGGCAAGATCTGGGACGCCTGTGACGACAGTTTCAACGGCAAGACCATTGCGGTTCTGGGCGTGACGTTCAAACCCAATACCGACGACATGCGGGATGCTCCGTCACTGACCATCGTCCCTGCCCTGATCGGCGGTGGCGCAAAGGTCCGCGTTGTCGATCCGCAGGGCCGGTCCGAGGGTGAAGCACTGTTGCCCGGCGTCGAGTGGTCCGACGATCCGTATACCGCGGCAAAGGATGCGGATGCGGTGGTAATACTGACGGAATGGAACGAGTTTCGCGCACTGAACCTGACGGAACTGGCCGGGACCATGAAAACCGCAAGGATGGTCGATTTGCGCAACGTCTATTCCGGCAGCACTGCGTTGAAATCCGGTTTTGATACCTATGTAGGTGTCGGGCGCTGAACGCGCCCGACTAATCCATCAGACCTTATCCAACTCTTCCTGCAGTTTTGCCATCTCACCTTCGTGCATCTCAATGGACTGCGCCGGATATGGAAAGGCTTTGGCCTGCACCTCGGATTGAAATGCCTTCAGCGCCACGACCCGCTCGTGATACATCTGCTTGTGCAGACGGCCCAGATTGCCAAAGGCATGGGCGTGACGCGGAGGATTTTCCGCTTCGCCGCAAATATCGGCCATGAACAGGAAAATCACGTCACCCGCATTGCCCGACCCCAATGAAACCGTGACGATCGAAGTCTTGTCGTTCAGCAGGTTCAAAGTGTCTTCGGCGACACATTCGATTTCGCAGGCCATCGCGCCTGCGTCCTCATAGCGCTTGAAGGTCTTGTAGATCTGCATCGCCTCATCGGCGGTACGGCCAAAGGCCCGCAATCCCCCGGCCCAATGGCTGAGCGACGGAACCAGCCCCATATGAACCTGAACCGGAATGCTTTCACGCGCCAGCATTTCCACCACGTCGTACGAGCGGTTGGTGAAATACATGTCCGCGCCCTTTTCCATACACTCGATGGCATGGCGCATGATCTCGTCATTGGTGGCGAACTGGCCCCAGTTCATGGCAGTACCGGCGAAATGGGTCGGTGCAATCTCACGCGCCATGTCCAGGTGCACATCCCACAGCGTCAGCAGGTCAATCCCCGCATCCACGCAGGCCTGTATCTCGGCCTCGTTCGCCGGGTTGCACATAGTCAAACGCTGGCCGGTTTTCTTCAGGTCCAGCAGATCCTTGACGGTATAGTTTCGCCGGGCCGGGCGGCGGCCGAAAGTATAGATGTTTTTCATGATCTTCCCTGTTTTCAAATAGCAGTTGCCGGGCCAAATAAGACCCGGCAATGACCGTTTTCGGTTGGCTTACTCGGCTGCCCAGATCTTACGGCGGCGTTTCTTGACCATCTCGTTGCCCTCGTCGGTTCCGTCATGGAAAGTATTGAACCACTCATCCCACGGCGTTTCCCAGGTGCCGTAATTGCAGTCAAAGAACCTGTGGTGCAGCTGATGAAAAAAGTCTCCGACCAGGAATTTACCCTTGTTGCCGAACTTCACGTGCTCGAACCCGGCATGAGAGGTCGGCGCGCCAATCCCGTGGTGAAACAGCAGAAAGATGGCATGGATCGGGTGAGACGGTAGAAGGAAGAAAATCATCGTGTCGAACATCAGAAAGAAGCTTTCAACCGGATGCATCGCCAGACCTGACCATGGACCGGTATTGATGTTGCGGTGATGCCAGGCGTGCACCTTGGTATAAAGCGGGCCGACATGCAGCAGCCGGTGCAGCCAGTAGAAATGGAAACCTGCCCAGATCGGAATGAACACAACCATGGCAATGAACCAGATCGGATTGCCATCAAGGGAAATCATCGTCACCCACCCATTGGCGTAGGCATACAGAATGAAGCATTCCCAGAACGTCCAGAATGTCAGCGCCGGACCCAGGGTCCAGAACATGTTGTCCCAGACCTGGTTTTTGAAGGTAAAGACCTTGGCGCCTTTCATCATCGGGCGCATGTCATATCGGTATTCGTCCTGCTGGGTGCGGAATTTCCACAAGGCCAAATGCAAGCCGCCCGCAACCACCATAAGGATGCAGAAATTGCGGAACCAGATCTCGGCCACCCAATCCCAACTCAGCGTTTCGATCCGGGCCAGAGACGGGGTCAGATAGGTCCACGTGATGATCGCGAAGACCAAAAGCAACGCGCGCAGCGCCAATGGATTCCAGCTTTGCAGCAGGTATCGCAAGGTGGCCAGAGGCTTCATCGGCCAGTCCCAATAGGGCGAGGTCTGAATTGGCAATTGCGGGGTATAGTTCCAGATCTTGCGCTTTGGACGCGGCTGGGGGGGTGAATCCGACATGATGTGGCTCGTCTGTTCAATTTGCTGATCGCCACCTTAGGATCTGTGAGGGAAAGCTCAGAACTTATTGTCTTGCCGGTCAGCCTAAGTTTTGCTTAGCCTGATTTCATGGCAACCCGAATTCCTTCGCTGAACTGGCTGCGCGTTTTCGAAGCAGCAGCACGTACCGAAAGCTTTTCCCGCGCGGCCGCGCAGCTGAACATGTCCGCCGCCGCCGTCAGCCAGCAGGTCAAGGCGCTGGAAACCCGCCTTGGTACACCACTGTTTCACCGCCACGCCCACGCAGTGACACTGACCGAGGCAGGCCGCGCCTATCTGCCATCGGTTCAGCAATCACTGCTGATGCTGGAAACGGCCACGACGGGCCTGTTCGGCGAGACCCGGGAACAACGCCTCTACGTTCAATCCGTTCTGTTGTTCGCACATGGGGTTCTTGCCGGTGGTCTGCCTGCCTTTCAGGCGGAACAACCTCGCATCAACTTGTCGCTGTCCACAGGCAACATGATCTCGGATTTCGCAAACCAGTTTTCTGATCTGCAAATCGTGTTCGGCAATCCGGCCCTCTTGAACACCGAATGGGACGAGTTGCTGAAAGAGCGCCTTTTCCCGATCGCTCCACCAGAGATAGCCGCGCAGATCAGATCGCCCCAGGACCTGTTCAAATTCACCTTGATCGAGGTCTCAACACACCGCGCAAGCTGGCCGCACCTGTTCGAGGCCCTGCGCCTGCCCGCCGGTCAAGCCCGCTATTTCTTCGCCGACAATTCCCTGATGGCGGCCGAGTTGTCGGCCAGTGGCGGCGGCATTGCGCTGGCCCGCGCGCCCGCATCGGACAGGATAATGCAACTGTCGGGACTTGTCCCCTGCCTGCCCGGCATCAGTGTTCCGGGACAGGAAGCCTATCATTTGATCTATCCATCGCGTACCGCGCTGCGTCCTCCGGCTCGTGTGTTTCGCGATTGGCTGCTGGACTATAGTGCAGCCGTCCAGACGCGGTAACGTCCTTGCCCCGTGACCTCCCGGATCAGGCCGCGACGCGTGAAACGGTCGAGGTTTCTCTGAACTGCCGCACGCGAGGCTTGGGTCAGTTCCTCCGCCAAAGGTGCCGATATCATGGGCCAGGCCGTCAACGCGTCAAGCAATAGCGGAGGCGTCCGGCCGCTCAGATCCTGCGTGGCGTCACGCGCGCGCTGTTCCCACGCGCTCACACGATCCAGATGCAACAGTGCGGCCAGAACCGCCTGCCCTGCTCCGCTCAGCCATGCCTCCAGTTTTTCTTTAGGCTCGCCAGTCCCGCGCAACGCGCCCGGGCCGGACAGCGCAAGTGGAAGAAACAGTGCCCCGCCCCGCCCCATCTTCGCGGCAAGGCGCGCGGCTATGATTGCCGCCTCGGTGTCCTGTCCGATGCCCTGCGCCAGACTGCGCCACGCGTGAAACCCAACTGCTGCCTGCGTTATCGGGTGCAAACTGTCCGTGTTGCGCATGACGTCAGCCAGATCGGCCACTGCTTCGGGTACTTCTTCGACCCCCTGACCCATTCGGTCCAGAAAAGCTGTCAATCCGGACTCCCACCCGCCTTCTGACGGGTCGGCACCTGTCGTCAGGCGACGCACGGCCCAGCCCGCGCGAAACAGGGCCTGAATGTCATCGCCGGTCGAGCCCAGCCGCAAACCGGTCCACAGCGCCAGACGATCGGCGCTGATCCGGTCCCCCGTCCACCAACCCAGGTCAGACACTTCCATCAAGGCCAGACGATGGCCCCATCCTTTGGGCCCGGCCCGCAGACGCTCGTCCAATGCACCGAAGGTGACCGCGACATCGGCCAGTTCATTGGACAACTCCGACTGCCCTGCATACCAGTCGCGTGGATCGAACAGCAGGCGTTCCTGCATCCGCGTTCCAGGCGGCAGATACTCCGGAAGCACTTCATCTTCGTCCGGAGGCAGGAACCAAAGATCTTCGTCCTCGGACGGGTCCGCGTCATAGATACTTTGCGGGCCGAGCGGATCGGCCTCATCATCCGGGTCAGGAAGGACGGTTCGGGGCTTCATGCCCGCTATTCTTCGGGCAAATTCGCGGGTTCACAAGGCTATTTCGCGGCTCAGCCAGCAAACAGCGCAGTCAACGTGTCCAACTGCCCACCAAGGTCAGTTTGCGCGTCGCTGCCCAGCAGCATGTAACCATAGCCACCCTGCGCCCATGTGGCCGTGGCCAACCCACTGAGAACCGCCTGTTCTACGTCCTTATTCGGGGCCGCCGGTCCCTGCCGTATGACACAAAAGGCCAAAGGCTGCCCCTGCGCATCCGCGAATACAATCTGGATCAGAGGTTTGCCCTTGAACGACAGGACCTGCGCCCGCTTCAGATCAAGGCCCGGCAGCGCCTCGAGCGCATCACGGTTCAACGATCGTCCAAGCTGTTCCTCGGCCTGTGCGAATTGCACATCCAAAGCGGCTGGAGAGCTGTCCAGCGTTGCAATCGTATCCGGCACGTGTAGCGACTGATAGATCGCGGCCTGTTCCGCCCAGCCCATCTCGACCGGGCGCGTTGCCCAGAACGTCGCTGACACCGCAATGACAGCAACCGAAGCCGCAACCGCAAGCAGACGCCATGAGCCAGCGACCGACCTTGCAGACGTTGATGCGTAGGTATCCGGCAAATCGACGTGCGGCGTTTGGGCAGGCACCGCCTCGAACACCTGCTTCACCACCGGTGCAAACGGGTCCAGCGCCATCAGACGTTGTTCCAATGCAGGGTCATCCGCAACCGCATCTTCGATCGCACGGGCCTCACCCTCGTCCAGGGTGCCTTCCAGATACGCCACTAGCGTCTCGTCGGAAAACTTCATTTGCCACTCCGTCGAACGACATCCGCTGCGTCTTGCTGCATCACGTTTTTCAGTTTCTGCCGGGCGTTGGAAAGCCGGCTCATGATTGTCCCTATCGGCACCTCCAACAACGCGGCGGCCTCGCGGTAGCTATAGCCTTCGACAAACACAAGCATTACCGTCTCGCGCTGCGCTTCTGGCAGTTGCATCACCTGTGTAAACACTTCAGTGGCGAAAATATTCGTCTCAGAATCGTTTCCGGGTGCAATTAAATCCGCCTCGGGCGTGACCGACAGCGCCTGGGCCTTGCGAACCGATCGCGCGCGCACCTCGTTCAGCCAGATCGAGCGACAGATCGTCATCAGCCAGCTGTCCAGCCGATCATGCGATGTCACCTGATGGTAACGCTCCAGCGCACGCAGGCATGTGGACTGCAAAAGATCGTCTGCAACGTCCGACGCGCCCGACAATGCCAGACCAAACCGCCAGACACGTTTCGAATGTATCTGGATCGCGCCACGCACGGCCTGTTCAGAACTGATCTCACCACTCATCGAATAATATGCGACCTGTGTGTGTTTGTTTTTCACGGACCGGGCCCGCGGGGTCAGGATTGACACAGACTCAGGGGGAAAGAAATGAAACTTCTGCTTACAGCAGTCACGATTGCGTCGGCAATTGTTGCAGGCCCGGCGCTGGCGGACAGCTGGACACTGGCCCCGGAAGGCTCGCACCTGGCATATGGCTCGATCAAGAAAGACACGGTGGGCGAGGTCAACAGCTTTACCCGCCTCAGCGGTCACGTCAGCCCGGATGGCAAGGCGGACATTAAGATCGACCTGTCTTCAGTCGAAACGAATATCGACATTCGAAATGAACGGATGATCGAATACGTGTTTCGCAAAGCCGGAAGCGCAACGCTGACGGCCCAGTTCGATATGGATGAGGTCTCGGGCCTTGGCGCGGGCGAAACCACCACCATCGATGCCGAGGCCATCTTGTCGCTGGCAGGCACAGACGTCGCGTTCGATGCCGAAATGTTCGTGGCGCGCCTGTCCGAAACATCGGTCATGGTCTCAACCAACGATATGGTGTTCCTCAGCACGGAAGATGCAGGCGTCAACGCCGGGATCGATACGCTGATGGAACTTGCGGACCTGCCGGGCATTACCCGAACCGTGCCGATCACCGCGCGACTGATCTTCAACAAGGACGACAAAAAGGCCGAGACAGAACCCTCGACCCCGATCACCCTCGCCGCCGTCGAGGGCGATATCAAGGCGGGCAAGAAGGTCTATCGCAAATGCAAGGCCTGTCACCAACTGAAAGAGGGCCGCCACGGTGTCGGCCCCTCGCTGCACGGGATCATCGGCGCAAAAGCGGGTCGGAGCGACGGTTTCAAATACTCCGGCCCCTTGCAGACCTCTGAAATTGTCTGGACGGCAGACGCGCTCAGCGCGTTTCTGTCCGATCCGAAAAACACCGTTCCCGGCAACCGGATGCAGTTTCCCGGACTGAAGAACCAGACAGAGATCACCAATCTCATCGCCTATCTACAATCTGAATCGCAGAGCTGAACCGAAATCCCGCTTTTCAATCGCTGGGTTGCCACGCTATCCCTTGTGCTGAATTACCGGCACAGGGGACAGGCATGAGCGATACGGTCAAACTAAATCTGGACGAAATTCGGCAGCTAAGCCTGAACGTACTCATAAAATCCGGGTTTGGATCAGCCCACTCAGCGGCCATCGCAGCCATGCTGACCACTTGCCAGATCGATGATTGCCAGTCACACGGACTGTTTCGCCTGTTCATGTGTACCGAGACGATGCAGGCGGGCAAGATCGATGGCCATGCCGCGCCGGTTTTGGCCCCATCGGACAACGCGATCATGCGGGTCGACGCGCAGGGCGGCATGTCGCTGCTGGCGTTTCAGCAGGCCTTGCCGGTTCTGATTGAAAAGACCCGCACCCACGGCATCGCCGCGATGGCGATCAATCGATGCTTTCACTTCTCTGCGCTCTGGCCCGAAGTCGAACGCCTGTCATCGGCCGGGCTTGCTGCGATGGCAATGGTTCCAAGCCATTCGTGGGTGGCCCCCGCAGGCGGAACACGCGGCAGTCTGGGCACCAACCCGCTCGCCTTCAGCTGGCCTCGGTCAGGAAAAGATCCGTTCACCTTCGATTTCGCCACCAGCGCCTTTGCCCGCGGTGAGATCGAACTCTATAGAAGGGCAGGAAAACCGCTGCCCGAGGGCGTTGCCATCGACAAAAACGGCAATCCGACTACTGATCCTCAGGCGGCCATGGACGGTGCCATGCTGACCTTCGGCAGCTACAAGGGGTCGGCCTTGTCGATCATGATCGAGTTGCTGGCCGGTCCCCTGATCGACGACCTGACCAGTCTGGAAAGCATGGCTTTTGCCGAGGGCGCTGGCGGTGCGCCCTATCACGGCGAGATCATTCTGGCATTTGACCCCGATCAGTTCAGCGGCGGCAAAACGCAGGAAAACGACGCAAGGGCCGAACGGCTTTTTGCCGACATTCTGGATCAGGGCGCGCGGTTGCCGTCGCAGCGGCGATTTGCGGCCCGCGCCCGCAATACTGCACGCGGGTATGTCGAAATCTCCAAAAACCTGTACGACGATTTGCAGGCTTTGTTGTAACTGTAGAGGCGGGTCGTTTTCACCTCTTCCCCTCTTGGGCGGCGCTGGATAAGAAGTCCTTCCAACCGTAGTTCAGGAGGCCTCATTGGACCGCATCGCCCGCACTATCGCTACCGAGATCAACGCGCGTCCCGGACAGGTGGGCGCAGCGGTCAAGCTGCTGGACGACGGGGCCACCGTGCCTTTTGTCGCCCGTTACCGGAAAGAGGCGACGGGCGGGCTGGATGATACGCAACTGCGGGTTCTGTCGGACCGCCTGACCTATCTGCGCGAACTGGATACCCGCCGCGACAGCATCCTGAACTCGATCAAGGATCAGGGAAAGCTGACCGAAGACCTGGCCAAATCCATCGCGCAGGCGGACACCAAAGCGCAGCTGGAAGACATCTATCTGCCGTATAAACCCAAACGCCGGACCAAGGCGATGATCGCCCGCGAAAACGGTCTGGAGCCGCTGGCCGATGCCATTCTGGCCGACCGTTCTGCCGACCCCGAAGCCCTGGCCCAAGGTTTTGTGAGCGATGCGGTACCTACAACCAGGGACGCGCTGAACGGTGCCCGCGACATCATCACTGAACGCCTGACCGAAAATGCTTCGCTGCTGGGTGAACTGCGCAGCTTCATGCAACGCGAGGCAGTGCTGAGCGCAAAGGTGATTGACGGCAAGCAGCAGGAAGGCGCGAAATTCAGCGATTACTTCGACCATTCCGAGCTGTGGTCCAAAGTGCCCTCGCATCGCGCGCTGGCAATGCTGCGCGCCTCGAAAGAGGGGATCGTGACGCTGGACATCGCGCCCGAACCCGAAACCGGCGCAACACGGGCCGAAGCGATTGTGGCCGCACATCTGCAGACACGCAGCGATGGGCCGGCAGATAAATGGCTTCGCAAGGTGGCGGGCTGGACCTGGCGGGTGAAACTGTCACTGTCGATGATGGTCGAACTGATGGCGGACCTGCGCGGCCGGGCGCAGGAAGAGGCCATTCAGGTGTTCTCCCGCAACCTCAAGGACCTTCTGTTCGCGGCGCCTGCCGGCGCACGCGCAACGCTGGGCCTGGACCCTGGAATTCGTACCGGTGTTAAGGCGGCTGTGGTGGATGCAACCGGGAAAGTGGTGGCCACGGATACCTTGTATCCGTTCCAGCCCAAAAACGATCTGCGCGGGTCGCAGGCGGCAATCCTGAACCTGATCTCGGCCCATAAGATCGAACTGATTGCGATCGGCAACGGCACCGCCAGCCGCGAGACCGAGCGATTGGTGGCTGACACGCTGAACCTTTTGCCCAAGACGGTGAAGGCCCCGACAAAGGTTGTGGTCTCGGAAGCCGGTGCCTCGGTCTATTCGGCATCGGAACTGGCCGCGCGGGAGTTTCCCGACCTCGATGTGTCACTACGCGGCGCGGTGTCGATCGCCCGGCGGCTGCAGGACCCCTTGGCCGAATTGGTCAAGATCGAGCCGAAATCGATCGGTGTCGGGCAGTACCAGCACGACGTCGACCAGCACCGCCTTTCTCAATCGCTGGATTCCGTGATCGAGGATGTGGTGAACGCCGTGGGCGTCGACCTGAACACGGCCTCGGCCCCGTTGCTGTCGCATGTTTCCGGTCTGGGGCCTGGGCTGGCCGAAGCGATTGTGATGCACCGCGACCTGCATGGCGCGTTTCAGTCTCGCAAAGAGCTGCTGGATGTCGCCCGCCTTGGTCCGCGGGCCTTCGAACAATGTGCGGGCTTCCTGCGTATCCGCGACGGGGCCGACCCGCTAGACGCGTCCTCGGTCCACCCCGAGGCCTATGACGTCGCGCGCCGCGTCGTGGCGGCATGTGGACGTGACATACGGCAAATCATGGGACATGACGGCGCCCTGAAAGGTCTGCGGGCCGAGCAGTTCGTCGACGACCGCTTTGGCCTGCCGACGGTACGGGACATTTTTTCCGAGCTGGAAAAGCCCGGACGCGACCCGCGCCCAAGCTTTGTGACCGCCTCATTCACCGACGGGGTGGAAGACATCACTGATCTCAAACCCGGCATGATGCTGGAAGGGACCGTCACCAACGTTGCGGCCTTCGGGGCATTCGTGGATATCGGCGTTCATCAAGATGGGCTGGTGCATGTCAGCCAGCTGGCCGACCGGTTTGTCAAAGACCCGCACGAGATCGTCAAGACCGGTCAGGTCGTCAGGGTTCGTGTGGTTGAGGTCGACGTACCCCGCAAAAGGATCGGTCTGACCATGCGCAAGGACGGAGGCGCCTCTGCGCGTCAGGAGCAAACCTCGCGCGGCGCGGGAAAGGCCAGCGGTCAACCAAAACACCGCAACACGCAGCGAGCGGAATCAGGCGGAAACGCGCAGAACGGCGCATTGGGTGACGCTCTGCGCTCTGCGCTCAAAAACCGTTAAACGTCGCTGGCCAGCGTTTGGTGACAAGCTGGTCGCACTGCCATTTCGTGGGCGGGACTTGCCGTTGGTTCTGGGTCGAGTCCTGGCACTCAAATTTGATTTTTTCGAAAATTAATGGCACGCAGAATGACGTTCGGTTTCGGAAACAGTTTCGGGTGCCTACAGACAGATCGTCCAGATATACGCGCGGGTATGATGGCGGAAGCCACCAACAGGCCCGCGCAATTAATTGTTTAACAAAGGTTTGTTATGAGGTTTCCTGTGACTTCTGCGCTTTCTGCTGGCCAGTTGTAAAACCGTTGGATTTGACTCGACACGGCCCCGCACCTTCACCGGTTCGGCGGTCACATGACATCGGCGCGAAACGACCCGTTTCCTCAACGCATCCCCGCAATTGACTTTTGCATGGCTACAATCAAAGCATCGCGTTTTTGCGACAACTCACCCGGTGTCATGCCCCTTCCTTCGGCCTGAACACCCTCGGTCAATTGTTGAGCGACCTGATCGGACAGATGGATCTGGCCCAGATCGTCCCACCAGCCGTTGAACGTATCGGCGAAGTGATCGCAAAACGCCTTTAGCCCACCTTCACCCGCCCCAAGGTTGAACAGCATGGTCGGCCCCATAGCCGCCCATCTGAGCCCGGGACCGGCCCAGACGGCCTTGTCGACATCCTCGACCGAAGCCACGCCCGAGACAACCAAACTAACGGCCTCGCGCCAAATGGCCGCCTGCAGACGGTTGGCCACGTGACCGGGCACTTCCTTGCGCAAACGGATCGTTGTTTTTCCAACGCTTTCGTAGAACCCCTGCGCCGTCTCGACCACCCCGGGGGCCGTTTTTTCGTTTCCCAACACCTCGACCAAGGGGATCAGGTGCGGCGGATTGAACGGATGGCCTAGCACAAAGCGCGAAGGATCCTTCCAGCCGGGCTGCATCTGGCTCAGAGTCAGGCCGGACGCCGAACTGGCAACAATTGCACCGGGGGCCAGGGCGGGCTCGATCACGGAAAAGGTTTCATGCTTGACCGGCAGCCGCTCAGGCACATTTTCCTGCACGAATCCGGCGCCCTCGACCGCGCTGGCCGCGTTTGTGTGGAAGGTGATCGCGTCGGACGTGCCATCTAGGGTCAATCCAAGCTCGGTCATCGTGGGCCACGCCGTTTCGATGTAGTCGCGCACCTTACGCTCAACATCGGGGGCCGGGTCGAACATCGCGACCGAACGGCCGGATGCCAGAAACAAGGCCGCCCAACTGGCGCCGATCACCCCGCCGCCAAGGCAGGCCGTGTGTTTGAACTCCATCAGAACAATCCCGGATTGAGAGGGGATGCGGCGGTCATGCCGCCATCCACGGTAAACAACTGGCCTGTAGCGAAACTCGCTTCGTCCGAGGCAAGCCAGACCGCCATGCTGGCGATGTCCTCGGGCTTGCCGAACCGGCGCATCGCATGTCGGGCAAGTGCATCCTGCCGCGCGGCCTCGGGGTTTGATGCAAGGTCGAAACCTGCATCCAGCATGCCCGTTTCGATCCAGCCCGGGCAGATTGCGTTACAGCGTATTCGGGGACCATGATCCACCGCGATCGACCGGGTCAGCCCATGCACAAAGGCTTTGGACGCATTGTAAAGCGCCATCGAAGGATCCGCGACCTGCCCCGAGATCGAGCCGATGTTGATGATCGACCCGCCTAGGGGCATTCGGGGGATATATGCGCGACACATATTGAACACGCCCCGGCAATTGGTCCCGATCACGGTATCCCAGTCAGCGTCGGTGCTGTCAGCCACCGTTCTTTCGACCTGAACGCCAGCGTTGTTGACCAGAATATCCATCCCGTCCGTCGCGCTGGCCAGTTCCTCTACGGCAGCGGCGTCCGTGACGTCCAGCGGGTACCAAGTGACACTGTCTGGCAGCCCTTCGGGTCTCGGGCCACGCCCGCAGGTCGAAACCGTCGCATATTCGCGCAGAAAGGCCTCGACAATCCCGCGCCCGATGCCTTGGCGGCCACCAGTCACAAGTGCTCTTTTTCCAGCCAGCCGCATCAGTTCGCCACCATTGCCTTGCCACGCGGACGTGTTCCGACAGGCCCTAACATCGCGCTGCGCACGATCTCGGCGCCGTCCCGGTTGATATCCAGTTTAGCCGATGGAGCGGTCCGGATGATTGCACAACATCGCGATTTCCAAGCACCAAAGAAGGGGTTTCTCGTTTCGTATCCCAACGCTTCACTCATAGCTTCATCTGCTGGACCTGCGCGCTCAGCCCTCCGTCAAGAACCCAAAGCTGGCCGCTGGCATAGCGCGCCTCGTCCGATGCCAGCCAGTTGACCAGGTTGGCGATGTCGTCCGGTGTGCCATAGGTGCGCATCGGATGCACATCGCGGACCGCCTTCTGCAATTGGTCGATGGTTTTGCCGCCGCCACCCGAACCCTCGCCGGTAAAAAAGCTTTGCAGCATGGGTGTGTCGACATAGCCCGGGCAGATTGCGTTGACCCGAATACCTTCGGGCCCGTGGTCGCAGGCCATTGCCCTGGTCAGGGCGTGAACCGCGCCTTTGGTTGCGCAATAAGCCGCCAGTCCCGGGTCAGCGATGAATCCGTCGTAGCTGCCAAAATTGATGATCGATGCCGTCGTCCCGGCGGCAGTGGCTTTTCGCATCAAGGGCAGGGCATGTTTTGACGTCAGGAAGGTGCCGGTCACGTTGACGGCAAAGGACAGGTTCCATTCTTCCAGAGTGGTCTGTTCGATCGTCTTTTCGATCTCGATCCCAGCCGCGTTGACCAGAATGTCCAACTGGCCCGCGTTTTCGGCGACCTGCTCCATAGCCGCAACGGCATCCGCCTCCTGCGTGACGTCGAGTTTGACAAACACGCTGCCGTCGCCGTCATGGGTGGCCAACGATCCCTCGGGCGTCAGGTCAGCCGCATAGACCCGTGCACCTTCTCGCAGAAAACGGGCGACGATGGCGCGCCCGATGCCGCCTCGGCCGCCTGTGACCAGCGCGGTTTTGCCCTTCAGCATCATTCTTGGTTCTCCTTCAAAGGTGAAAAGCGGTATCTGGCCGCGGCAACAGTCCAGTCCATGTGATTGCGCACATATTCCTGAGAAGCGTCGCGCGGCGGATTGTAATCCCAGGCCTCACCCGCCCCGGCTTCCATCGCGGCATGAAGCGCACGACGGGATTTTTGTGTTGCGATGATATCCGCACGCAGCTTTTCACTATCCCAGCGCTGGTCGGTTTCGGCGGCGAAAGCAGCAGAATGGGCGGCATAAGCCGGATCGTCCGCGACATTCACCGTTTCCAGTGGATCAACGGACAGGTCGTAAAGTTGCGGCGGGTCGGGGTCACAATGGATGTATTTCAGCGGCCCGCGCCGGATCATGAAGACCGGATAAGGGGTCATCTCTGCACAATACTCACCGATCGCTTCGTCGACGATGTCAGCTTCGCCGCGGGCCAGCGGCATGAGTGAACGACCATCCACCGGTTCGCCAAACATCTCTTCTTGCCCCCCAGCGATTTCAACGAAAGTCGGCAGCAGGTCCAGCAGCGAACAGGCGTTGAGTGCTGTCCCTTGCGCAACACCCGGCCCGGCCATAATCAGTGGGACGCGGGCAGAATGCTCGAAGAAGTTCATCTTGTACCACAACCCCCGCTCGCCCAGCATATCCCCGTGATCGGCGGTCACGACGACGATAGTGTTGTCCAGTTCGCGTATATCTTCCAGCGCCTTCGCAATCGCCCCGACCTTGCTGTCGAAATAGCTGACATTGGCCAGATAAGCGCGGCGGGCGCGGCGCACCTCCTCATCCGTCAAAGAGACGTAGCTCGCCTCGATTCCGTCCATTACCCTGCGCGAGAACGGGTCCTGTTCCTCGGGCGTCAGGGGGGTGTCCGGCATCGGAACATCCGCATCCGTATACAGGTTCCACCATTCAGGCTTGGCCACGTAGGGGTCATGCGGGTGGATGAAGCTGGCGACCAGGCAGAACGGCGCTTTGTCCCCGGCCGCCCGATCGCGGCCCCGGTCAATCAGCCAGCGGCGGGCTGCGAACTCGACCTCATCATCGTAATCGGTCTGGAACGTCGCGATGGCTTCGCCGCTTTCCTTGACCGTTTGCATATTGTGATACCACTTGTCGATCCGTTCATCCGGGGCTTCCCAATCTGGTGTCCAGGCGAAATCGGCAGGGTAGATGTCCGTTGTAATGCGGTCCTGAAATCCGTGTTTCTGATCCGGTCCGACAAAATGCATCTTGCCTGACAGGCAGGTTCGGTATCCCAGCGCCTTAAGGTAATGGGCAAACGTCGGGACCGAAGCGGGAAACTCACTGGCATTGTCATAGGCCGCAATCCGACTGATCAACTGCCCAGACATGAAGGCAAAGCGGGACGGCGCACACAGAGGAGAGTTGCAGTAAGCCGCATCAAACCGCATACCGCGTGCCGCCAGCGCATCGATGTTTGGTGTCCTGACCGTAGGGTGGCCGTAAGCCCCGCAGAAATGCGGGGCAAGTTGATCGGCCATGACCACAACGATGTTGGGCCGCGTCACGGCGCGGCCCTTGCGTAAGCGTCCAGAACCAGCCCATGGAAGTGATGCACCGCATGTTCGGACTTGCCCGAGCCGCTCGGGTCATGAACGATACGCCCTTGCGTAAAGGCAGGCGTACCCATCCCGCGCTGAACGCTTTCGACGATATCGATGTCTTCGCGTTGCAAAACCTCGTCGAGATAGCGGATCGCCTCCTGCTCTGCCTCGTCCGGTTCCGGAGTTTCGAGGAAGAAGTCATAGGTCTCAAGCGTGCGGTCAGGACCCACGGGGATGATGTTCAGCACGATCATCGATGACCGGCCCGGGTAACGCATCAGGCAGGTCGTGGGCCACAACCACCAGACGGCATGAGTGCGCACAGACGCATTCGACACGTCATAGGCAGAGTTTGCGCCTTTGCCTGCATCGGCCATATGACTGGAATAGATGCCATAGGTGGTCACTTTGTAGGTGTCCATATCCACCAGATCGCAAAAATCCTTGTGCGCGGTCGGGCAGTGATAACATTCAAGAAAATTATCGACGACGTTCTTCCAGTTCGACTTGATGTCATAGGTCAGGCGATGGCCGAAAGTCAGCCGTTCGATATCCGGGGCCCAATGGCGAATTTCCGTTTCAAGGTTGCCCGACACTTCGCGCAGGGGGCGCGCTTGGGTGTCCAGGTTAACATAAACGAAACCTGCAAATTCTTCGACTTGCACTTGATCAAGGCAAATGTCCCGGGTGCTGAACCCGGTCAGGTTTTCTGTTTCGGGCGCGCGCACCAATTGGCCGTCCAGCCTATAAACCCAGGCGTGGTAGGGGCACATGATGCGGGTTGTTTCCCCCTCACCCGACAGCAGGTGATGCGCGCGGTGCTTGCAGACGTTGTAGAAAGCGCGCAATTCCCCCTCGCGGTCGCACACGATGGCAATGGGCCGCCCGGCAATTTCAACCGTCACATAAGATCCTGGCGCGCGCAGCTTTTCGACGTGACAAACCCATTGCCATGTCTTGGCAAGGATTTCATTCAAATCCACCTGATGCCAAACCGGATCAACATAGGCCTCGGCCTTCAACGAGCTTGTGTTGAATGGATCTGGACTGAATCCATCGGAAATCCGCTCGAATTGTTCTTGGGTTGGCAGCTCGTTCATTGGTGACTCCAAGATTTCGGACCCGCGCGGTCCGGTGGGCTGGCTTGCGAAGCGTATAATCCTTTGAAATCAATTTACGTTGTTGACTTTTTTCGCCTCTCAAATGACTATTTCCGCCATCAACAGAGTTGTGCTTCAAGGCTGCCTGGGCTTGCGATGCATCGGCCAAGCCCGGTATTCAAACGGGACCCGCCCTTCGATCCGATCCTGACTGGGTGGCAGGCCAAACCTGTCTCTGTACGAGCGGCTGAAATGCACCGGGCTGGAAAACCCCGACGCCATTGCAATCTCGGAAATCGGCATTTCTGTTTGCGTCACAAGCCCCCGCGCCCGGTCCAGCCGGATATCGCGATAATAAAGCGCCGGAGTTTTCTTGATAAATGTGGCAAACATCCGATCAAGTTGACGGTGCGAGACACCCGCGCGCCTGCATATCTCGGGGATAGACACTGTTTCTTCCAGATGTGCCTCCATGATCTGGATCGCAGATTTCAACGTCGCCGGAACAACCGCCCCTAAAGGCTCGCTGCCTTCAGGTTGCTGCATCGAAGCGGGGCCCCGCAAGCGGTCGTGAAAAATGTATCTGGCGGCCGCGTTGGCCAGCGCGCTGCCGTGAATGCCCTGCAGTATCTGCAGCGCAAAATCCACCGAAGCACTGCCGCCGCAGCACGTGATCCGGTTGCCGTCTAAAACGTAGAGGTTCTCAACCACTTCCACGCCTGGGAACAGTTCCTGAAATGCGTCGATATGTTCATAGTGAACAGTCGCCCGGCGACCGGAAAGCAACCCGGCCTGCGCCAGAATGAACGCGCCCGTATCCAGTGCGCCCAGCGTTACGCCACCTCGCGCCCAACCGCGCAACGTATTGCCGATCTTGGGCGTCAGGTGTTTTTCCGGGGTCCAGCTGGTCGAAACGATCACGATATCCCGCTGACCTGCAACGCTTTGATCGATCGCCTTGGTTTCTATCCCAGCACCATTGCTTGAGGTGCAATACCCACCGGATTCTGAGACAAATTCCCAACTGAAATAAGACCGTCCGTCCAGGTAATTTGCCGCGCGAAACGGGTCAATAAAGCTCATGGTTGCGGACAAATTGAAACTTGGCGCAACAATCACCAACAATCGGGTTTTGCCATCCATAGTCTTCACGGTCGCGTTTTCCGGCCACAAATCTCAATCGAAGTACGATCGCCCTACCTTCGACCTGCGGGTGTGGATTTGCAACGCTGCCCACCCCAAAACCTATGGATTTGGGGTGGGCGACGTGTACAAAACGGCGCGGTCAACCTGGCTGATATCTCAACCTAGGCAGCGACCGCGGCAACCTCTTGCCGTTCATCCCTTGCGAAAAACACCGCGTAGAGGACCGGCGCGGCAACCATTGTCAGGATTGTGGCAAAGGCCAGGCCTCCCATGATCGTGACCGCCATCGATACAAAGAACGCATCCGTCAACAAGGGTGCCATTCCCAGAATGGTGGTGATCGCGGCCAGAATGACAGGGCGCAAGCGCGAAATCGACGCTTCGATGATCGAGTCTTTCAACGGCTTTCCGGTCGCGCGGACCAGATCGATTTCTTCGACCAGCACAATCCCGTTCTTGATAAGCATCCCTGACAGGCTGAGCAGCCCCAGCAACGCGGTAAACGTAAAGGGCAACCCGGTACCCAGAAGGCCGATCACCACTCCGTTAACGGACATGGGCACCAGCAGCCATATGATCAGAGGCTGGCGGATGGCGTTGAACAGCAACACCGATATCAGCACCATAATCAGCAGGCTCAGCGGTAATTGTTTTCCAAGGCTTTCCTGAGCATCGCGCGAGTTCTCGTATTCACCGCCCCACTCCATTTTATATCCGGGTGGAATTTCCATTGCCTCGATCGCTTCGCGCACCTCGGCGTGCACTTGCGCGGCTGTCATGTCCGGCGGAATGTCGGCACCGACGGTTATCGTAAGGACACGATTTCGGCGATGTACACGTGTATTTTGGGTTTTGTACTCAAATCCATCGACCATTTGTTCGATTGGCACCCACTTTTCGGCCTGCGTTGAATAGACAACCTGATCGACCACGGAATAGTCGCCATCAACCGGTCTGCGCAGGATGATCGGGATCAGGCGGTCGCGTTCACGGAACACTCCGCCGGTGATGCCGTCGGTGGAAAACAAAAGTGTCGCCGCAACGTCTTCGCGCGTCACACCAGCGGTTTGCGCCCGCTCGGTTGCGTAGATTGGCTGAAGCGCCAGTTCTTTCTCGCGCCAGTCGTGACGAACGCCGATGACATTGTCCGAAGCATCAGCCATGCGCCGCTTGGCCTCTTCGGCGAGTTGGCGGAGCACCATCGGATCGCTGCCGGAAAACCGGGCCTGAATCGGATCACCACCGCCGGGGCCGAAGACCAGCCGCTTGGTGCGGAACTCTCCTTCGGGGTACAACGCCATGCCATACTCTTCCAGGTCAGCCTGAAGCTGCGGGATATCGTCCAGAGTTTCCGTACGTATGATCATATGCCCGTAACTGGGATTGGGCTTTTCAGCGGAATAGGTCAGCATGAAACGGGTCGCCCCCTGCCCCACAAAGGTCGCCACCGAGACCACATCGTCGCGCTTGCTTAGCCAGTCCTCGATCTGCGCCAGATCCTCGGACGTCCGCGCAATCGGGGTGCCTTGCGGCAGCTTGTAATGGACAAAGAAAAGCGGGGTGTTCGAGTTCGGGAAAAACTGCTGCTTCATCAGACCGAAGCCCGCAAAACAGGCCGCCGTCACCGCGACCAGTGCGATGATTACCAGCCAGCGGAACCTGAGCGCTGCTCTGAGGATCGTGCCATAGATCCGAAACAGCAAACCGCCATAGGCGTCGATTTCGCCTTCCTTACCCTGCTTGAAAAAGTAGTGGCCCAACAGCGGAGTGACGGTCAGCGCCAGAACCCAGCTCAGCAGCAGCGAAATTCCGATCACTGCGAACAGCGAGAACAGAAATTCACCTGTAGCATCGGGGCTCAGGCCGATGCCGGCAAAGGCCATGATTCCGATCACAGTCGCGCCAAGCAATGGTATCTGGGTTTTGGATGCCGCGTCGTCTGCGGCATCGCGCGAGTTTTTACCGCGCAGCATGGCAATCTGCATGCCTTCGGCGACAACGATGGCGTTGTCGACAAGCATTCCCATCGCAATGATCAGCGCGCCAAGCGAAATCCGCTCCATCTCGATCGAGAACATCGACATGAACAGAACCGTGCCCACAACGGTCAGCAACAGCGTGCTGCCGACAACGATTGCGGCGCGCCACCCCATGAACAGGCCAAGCACCGCAACCACGATCGCAACCGACATCGCCAGATTCACCAGAAAGTCGTTGGACGCCTGTTCAACCACGACGTGCTGCTGGTAGATTGGCAGAATATCGACACCAAAGGGGATATTCGGATCCAGCTCTGCCATCTTGGTGTCAACGCGTTTGCCGACTTCGACAATGTTCTCGGTCGCCAGACCCGCAATCCCAAGCGTGAATGCCTCGACGCCGTCAAAACGGACGATCAGGTCAGGATCGTTCTGGCGGCCGCGATAGACATCTGACATGTCGAACAGGTTGATCACGTGGCCCTGAGAGCCGACCGACAAACCGGCGATTGCGGATACACTGTCCGAGCCTTCGGCCGTCAGCAGCGTCGTCAGATTGTTCTCGGATCGAAGTGAACCAGAAGCGTTGACCGAGTTGGCGTTGGCAATCGCTTCGTTGATCGCCTGCAGCGGTACGTTCTGGTTTACGGAAATGGCGAGGTCCGGTTCAATAAAGATTGCTTCCTCGGGAAGGCCCTGAACCTCGACATCGGCAACCCCGTCAACGGTCAGCAACTCCCGTCGAAGGTAAGTGGCCAATTCGTGCTTTTCGGCGTCGGAAAAACCTTCGGCGGTCACCGCATAGAACAGGCCGAACACATCGCCGAAGCCATCGTTCACATATGGCTGGTCCACGCCCTGCGGCAATCCGCGGGCGGCGTCCCTGACCTTGGCCCGAAGCTGGGTCCAGATATCCGGCAGCTCGCTGCCGTCATAGGTCGACTTGATCTCGACCTCGATCAGAGACTGTCCGGGGCGGTTGACCGAGGTGATGGTGTCCACCTCGCCCATTTGCTGGATGGCCGATTCCAGCGGTTCGGACACTTCCAATGCAACCTGCTCGGCGGTGGCGCCGGGATAGGCTGTCACAATGACGGCCTGTTTGATGGTAAAGGCCGGATCCTCCAGCCTTCCGAGCGAGAAAAAGCCCCAGATACCGCCAAACAGTGCGACGAGAATGATGAGCCACGTATAAAGCGGCCTGTCGATGGATGCGCGCGCGATGTTCATCGATCCGCCCTTCAGTTCGCAAACCCGGCAAAGCGGCGCACCGCCTGTCCGTCACTCAGCGCGTTGCCGCCAGCTACAACGATTTCGTCCCCGTCGGAAAGACCGGACACGACACGCACATCCCCCGATTGGGTGGGTTCGATCTCGACCGGCACGCGCTGCACGGTTCCTTCGTCCGCGCCCGCCGGGGAAAACAGCAAGACACCCAGACGACCTTCGGCATCCGCAACAATGGCGGTCGGCGGGACGACGATGCCGGTTTGATTATCCTGAACCTGCACGTTTACCGTTACCGACGAACCGGGAAGAACCTGAATGCCTTCCGGCGGTGTCAATCCGAAGTTGATCCGGAACGTCTGACCGACGCTGGACGTTTCAGCATCGAATTCGCGAATTTGCAGCGGAAAAACTTCATCGCTGGCGGGAAATTTGGCAGTAATCGTCACGTCATCCTGACTGCCCCGGCGCTGAAACAAGATTTCGGGCACATCGACTTCGATCCGCAATTCAGACATGTCGTGGATACGTACGATGGGCGTTCCGGCGGAAACGGTGGTGAATGCCTCGACCGTGCGGCTGGAAACTAGCGCGTCGAAGGGGGCCGTGAGGGTCGCATGTTCAAGCGCGTATTCCGCGTCACGTGTGGCAATTGCCGCCAGCTGGGCGTTTGTATCCGCATCATCCAGGGCCACCTGACTGACCGTGGTCCCCCTGAGCCGGGACAGGCGTGCAACCGTGCGGTCGGCCTGATCCTTTTGCAGTCGGGCGCGGTTGAGCTGCAGCTCGAACGGTTCCTGATCGAGTCTGGCGATCAGCCCGCCTTTCGGAATAACCAGACCTTCGGTGACGGGCATCTCGATAATCTGTCCGGCCACCTGAAAGGCCAGATCGACCGTTTGGCGGGCCGCGACCCGGCCAAAGAACTGTCGCGAAAAGCCGGGTGACGTTTCACTGACCATCAGCAGTTTCACCGGTTTCGGGGCTTGCTGTGCGGTCAGCGATGTCGCCAGCACGATCAGGCCAAGAGCCAAAGTTGACAGGATCTTCATTTCTTCAAACCTTCGGGTATGCCTGTTTTCAGGACGGTTTCGCGGATCTTCTGCGCCAATCGCGCGAATTCAGCGGTTTCTTCATCATTGAGCCCCGAGGCACGGCGAAACAGTTCCCCGGCTTCGGTCACAAGTTGTTTTCGGGCATCTTCGCCCTGCCCGGTCAGAACCAGCAGCCACGCGCGGCGGTCCTCGGGATCGCGCTGTCGAACCAGGTAACCGGCCTTGGCCAGCGAATCCGCAGTCGCGGTTATCGTAGAGGGCAAAGATAACATGTCATGTGCCAGAACGCCCATCCGCTTGGGCTGTTCCAGCTTGATCAGCATGTGGCATTCCTGATGGCTCAGATCGGTCCGCAACAGATCGATGCTTTCCTCCAACTTCCAATAAAGCGCGTAGACGCCCATCATCGATTGAATTGCAGGACTGTACTTCTGCGTTGATGGTTCGACCGTCTCGGTCATTTCGGTGCCCTCGGATAGGTTGGGCGCGGTATACTTCAAATAATGAAATATTCAAGATGCGAAGTGAAGACTACTCATGGTCGCGCCACATCACCCTTGGAACGTGAACGTCCTTATTAGGCGCGTTTGGGAATGCCCAAACACGAGTGGGTTTCGTCGAGGGCCGGAATTCACCTTGCCGCGGAAAGCAGATCGCTGGCCTTTTCGCCGATCATGATCGCAGGTGCGTTTGTGTTTCCGCTGACAATTTCGGGCATGATGGAACAATCAGCCACCCGCAGGCTTTCAATGCCTCTGACCTTGAGCTGCGGATCAACGACGGCGTCATCCGATACTCCCATCGCGCAAGTGCCTGTCGGATGGTAAATCGATGCCGAGTTGGACCTGACCCAATCCAGCGTTCCGTCATAATCGTCCATGGCCAGATCGGCAGATGGCCGAAACTCTTCGGAAATCTTGGACGCAAGCGGGTTTGCCTTGGCAATGGTGCGCGCAATGTTGACGCCATCGACAATGGTTCGGCAATCCGTCTCGGTCGACAGGTAGTTCGGGAAAATCTTGACATAACTCGACGGGTCCGGGCCATTCAGACGCAGCTCTCCCCGGCTTTCGGGGCGCAGTTGGCAGACCGACATTGTAAATGCCGAGAACGGGTGAACGCCCTCTCCGGGGCTGTCGGCCGACCAGGGTTGGACATGGAACTGAATATCGGGCGTCTGAACTTCTGGTCGCGTTTTCAGAAAGCCTGTCGCCAAACTGGCGGCCATTGTCATCGGACCGGCACGGAACAACGCGTATTTCAAGGCTATTCGCGCCTGATTGAACAGGTTCCTCACCTCGTCGTTCAAAGTGGGTTCGTTACATTTGAACACAAGCCGCGCCTGAAGGTGATCCTGCAGACCTTTCCCCACTTTGGGCAGCGCGTGTCGCGGTTCGATCCCGTTTTCCCTCAGGTGATCCGGATCGCCGATACCTGACAGCATCAGAATCTGCGGGGAATTGATCGCACCGCCAGACAGAATAATTTCACGCCGTACGGTCAAAGTCTGTTCGGCACCTGAACGGTCCCGATACACCACACCGACCGCGCGTTTTCCTTCCAGCTTTATGCGCGTCACTAGGGCACGCGTTATGATCTTCAGATTCTGTCGGTTCCGGATCGGCTTCAGATACGCCACCGCCGAACTGCACCTGCGTCCGTTGCGCGTTGTCAGCTGAAAATAGCCGACACCTTCCTGTTGCGCACCATTGTAGTCCGGATTGAACGGGTAGCCCGCTTCTTGCGCGGCAGCGACCCAGGCATCACAAATCGGGCGCTGGATACGCATGTTGGATACGGCAAGTGGGCCTCCGACCCCGTGGAAATCGTCTTCTCCGCGCTCCTGATCTTCGCTGCGCCTGAACAGTGGCAGAACATCATCCCAGCCCCAGCCGATATTCCCCATCTGCCGCCAGCGGTCGTAATCCTCTTTCTGACCGCGCACATAGAGCAATCCGTTCAACGAGGACGACCCCCCAAGAACCTTGCCGCGCGGCCAGTCGATTGACCGACCGTTCAGACCGGCGTCTGGCTCGGTCCGGTAGCACCAGTCCACCGACGGGTTATGCATGGTTTTGAAATAGCCGACCGGAATATGAATCCACGGATTAGTGTCTGGCCCACCGGCTTCGAGCAGTGCAACGGACGTACCGGAATCGGCGCTCAGACGGTTGGCGATGACACAGCCGGAAGAGCCAGCCCCGACAACTGCATAATCCACCTCCATAACCGTCTCCTCTTAGCGAAATTAAAAAAAGTCTATGCAAGTTGCATCAAATATACTAGCATTTTTTGATACAAAACGTCTCAATAATTTTTCATCGGGAGGAAAAAGATGGAGATTGGTCGGAAACTAAGCGGAATATCACGGAGGGATTTCTTCCGCGTGGCGGGCCGATACGGCATGAGTTCAACACTGTTGGCTGCAGGAGGGTTTGGCGGCGCGATGAGCCTGGCGAATCTGGCGCAGGCCGCTGAATCGAATTATGAAAAACGGTTCTCGAAAGAACCCAAGCACACCCTGAAATTCGGCGCTGCCGGGTTCAACACCCGCAACCTTTTGATCGAGCGCGCAGGCGCCATCGAGTTTGCACGCGACCTTGAAGAACGGACCGATGGCGAGATTCGTGTTGAGTTCATCGGCGACAACCAGATCTGCGGTCAGCTGAGCTGTGTCGAAAAAACCCAACAGGGCATTGTCGACATCTACGCGGCTTCAACGCAGAACTCGGCAGGCGGCGCACCTTATCTGAACGTGCTGGACTATGCCTATATGTTCCCCAGCCGCGCGGCCCAGTATCATTTCTTCTACAGCCCGGCCAGTCAGCGCATTCTGCGGGACCCGCTGGAAAAACGGCACGGTCTGAAGTTCCTGTTCACCCACTGTGAACTGCGTGGACTGCAAATGGGTTCGACATTCTCGGACAAGCCGACGGTCACCAAGCTTGAGGAACTGTTCGGAACCAAGAACCGTGTTACCGGAACTCAGCTCGGCCGCATTGCGATGCAATTGCTGAACCTGAACCCGGTGCCAGTGGCGTGGGAAGAGACGCTGGACGCGCTCAAGACCGGGCTGATCGACGGCGCTGAAACCTGGGCTTCGGCGGTGGCTTACGCCAACATGTCGCCGGTGGTGTCACAGTCCGTGAACCTCAAGTTCTTCTGCGGCACCGAACATACCTCGATGTCCGCAAAGGTCTTTGACAGTCTGGGCGGTGAACTGCAGGACGCGGTCATGGAATCGTCCTACTTCACCCAGGCACTGATTCAGGGCGCAAACGAAGCCGCGCTGCTGAACACCGTCGGGTTCTCGGACCCGCAATTGCCGGGGACGATCTTTGCCGAAAACGGGGTCCGCCCCGCATTCCTGCCGGACGATCAGATCAAACTGGCCGAAGAGATGTGCGCTCCGAACTTCAACCCCGATCCATGGGCACAATGGCGCGAGCGGTTGGACAAATGGGCTGGCGGCATCGACACATATCAGGAAATCTACGACATCGCGCGTGAGATTCCGGCGGACATGTTGCCGGAAAATGTCGAGCCACGCCGTTGGTGGAAAGGCGAAGCCTGATAAGACTACCGAACCGGCCCCACGCGGGCCGGTTCCACTAAACACCGACTGGGAGGACGGGGTTCATGTCATTTTGGACCGATGTTGGCGCAATATTCAGCGCCATTCTAAGCCAGGATTCGTTCGAGATTCAGTCTGCGCTGCAGTCTGACGCGACATGGGTGGTAGGGAACGTGGTCGCTGCCCTGGGCGGTCTTATCGTTATGGCGATCTATCGAAAGGTTCCCTTCATTGAACGCCAACTGGAGCGGTCGGTCATGGTCTATTCCTATCTGGCCATTGCGCTTATCATTTTCTGGGGCGTGATCGACCGCTTTGTGTTCAACGACCAGGAGCCGTGGTCCACAACCATTCCGCCGCTTCTGTTCATGGTTATGGCGTGGTTCGGCGCGTCCTACAACGTTCGCCTGCGCACGCATCTGAGTTTCAGCGAATTCCGCACCTCGATGCCGCGCGGTGGGCAACTGGCCTGTCTGATCCTGGATGCGATCCTGTGGTTCATCTTTGCGGTGATCGTCATCGTAACAACATCTCGGCTGGTGGCGCTGTCGGCTTCGAACTTCCAGATCGTGCTTGGCACCGACAACGTGATGCAGTGGTGGTTCCTGCTTGCAGCGCCACTGTCGTTTTTTCTGATGGTCGGCCGCGTGTTTCAGAATCTGGCGGACGATTTACACAACTGGAAAACCGGCGAGCCCTTGATCAAGCAAGCCGTGATTGGGGCGGACTGATGGCAGACGGAACCTGGGTTACATTGATTTCACTGGGCGTGACGTTCTTGTTCATGCTGGGCGTGCCGGTCCTGCTGGTAATCGGCTATTGGGTCATAGGCTGTTCATTTGTTCTGGGTCTGACACTCGACAACATGGGGGCCGAGCTTCTGAATGTGTTCAACAAGGGCTTTGCCTTGCTGGCGATGCCGCTGTTCATTCTCACCGGCGATCTGATCAACAAATCGGGCATCGCACGACGGCTGAGCGATTTCGCATATGCCTGTCTGGGCTGGATACGCGGGGGGCTGGCGATGGCCTCGCTTGGCGCATGCGGGCTGTTCGCCGCGATTTCGGGCTCGAACTCGGCGACGACGGCAACAATCGGATCGATGCTGCACCCCGAGATGGTCAAGGGCGGGTATGACGAACGGTTCAGCGCCGCCACGGCAGCGGCAGGCGGCACGGTCGGGATCATCATTCCGCCGTCGATCATTTTCATTGTCTATGGCTTCCTTATGAACCTGCCCATTTCCGAACTGTTTGTGGCCGGCATCCTGCCCGGTGCGCTGATGGTTATCGGAATGCAGGTCGCATGCTGGATCATCTGCCGTATCAACGGCTGGGGCCATCTGATCCCGCTGCAACTGAACCGCGTTCTGAAAACCGCCTTTGGTGCCTGGCTGGGTTTCTTTGCAATCGGGCTGGTGCTGTGGGGCATCTACACCGGCAAATTCTCTCCGACCGAAGCGGCGGGTGTGACCGTCGGCTTCTGCGTCATCGCCGGTCTGGTGAGCTATCCGATCAACCGCATCATGGGTGCGCGCGACGACATTTCCCCGACTGACAAGAGCTATGCGGAAATGATGGTCGTCGAAGGGTTCACGATCCCGGAAATCCCATCGATCGTGATCCGTTCCGCGCAAATTACAGGGATCCTGGCACCGCTGATCGCTATTTCGGTCGTCATGCAACAAATCCTGTCGCTGCTCGGCGCGCAGCAAACCATCGGGGATTTCGTGACTTCGATGGGCGGGTACCATGCGGTGCTGTTCACCTCGATGGTCATCGTCTTTTTCTCGGGCATGGTGCTGGAGAGCCTTCCGGTGACCATCATCCTCGCACCGATTCTGGCCCCCATTGCGGCATCGGTCGGCGTAGATCCCATCCACTTCTCGGTGATCTTCCTTGTCGGCGCATCAATCGGGTTCATTACGCCGCCATATGGCCTGAATCTTTATGTCGCGTCAGGCGTAACGGGCGTGCCCTATTTCCGGCTGCTGCGTTACACCGTACCCTATCTGATCGCGCTGCTTTCGGTCTGGATATTGGTGTCTCTGGTGCCTGATCTGGCCTTGATCCTGCTGCCAAACAAATAGAATGTAAGGGGATGGTCGACACGGACACTTCGGAACGAGAAATTCAAATACCGACAAATCTGCGATTGCTTCTCATCCTGGAAGAAGTCGCAAAGCGCGGCGTTGCTGTTAAACCGGCCGACCTGATCGACACCCTGGGGCTGGCGAAACCAACAGTTCACAGGCTGCTGCAAACAGCCGAAGCGGAGGGGTTCCTGCAACGCGATCTGGACGGACGCTCGTTCGGGCCCGGTCCACGTCTGCGCAGGCTGTCC
The DNA here is from genome assembly GCF_056542605.1 of Ruegeria sp. AB8. Classification (NCBI taxonomy): domain Bacteria; kingdom Pseudomonadati; phylum Pseudomonadota; class Alphaproteobacteria; order Rhodobacterales; family Roseobacteraceae; genus Ruegeria; species Ruegeria sp. AB8. Next base: position 83,520 of record NZ_JBQGAB010000004.1, on the reverse strand, counting down.
GTCAACACAATGTCTGCTGAACACCTGCGCACTGCGCGTCTAGCAATCCTGCGCGGGGTTGCGGACGAAATCGGAGAGACCTGCAACCTCGCGATCCCGGATCGCGAGGGGATGATCTATCTGGATCGGGTCGAAACCAAATGGCCGCTCCGCATTCAGTTGCCGATCGGCACCCAGGTTCCGTTCCATTGTACCGCCAGCGGAAAGATGTATCTGTCCACCCTGCGCAAGGCCACGCTGGACGGCTTTCTTTCAGCGCGGAAGCTTCTTCCGCAAACCGAGCGGACATTGACGGACCCCGAGACCCTGCGCACCGAGATCGGGCACATTGCGCAAAACGGGTATTCCACCGACAACGAGGAATTCATGCCGGGAATGGCCGCCGTCGCCGTGCCTGTTACCGACGATCAGGACAGGCTGGCCGCGACACTGTCCGTTCACGCACCCACCCAACGCCACGATCTTGAAAGCTTGAAGAAATTCCTGAACACCTTGCAGGATGGGGCGGACAAGCTCAGAAGGCTGCTCTTGTCCTGACCAGTCCGCCGCGGGGCAATGGACTAATCATTTCAAAACGCTACACTCTCTGTCCATGTTGCGTTTTAGGTTCGTTGTTTCATTTGTCATTGCACTTACCGTTGTGTGGCCCGGGCCACTGATTTCACAGTCATATGCAACCGACCGACCGCAAGATGCACTGGCCGTACAAATGGCAAATCAGGGACGTTATGCCGAGGCCGAAGCGCTTTTGCGCAGAACTCTGGCGCAAGACCGTGCGAACCTTGGGCCAACCCATCCGAATACGGTCGACACAACCGAAAACCTGGCCGTTGTGCTGGATATTCTAGGGCGACCCGATGAAGCGGAACCGTTGCATCGCTTGGTTCTTCAGACGCGCCGCAAGCATCTTGGCCCAAACTCACCCGCCACACTTCGGGCGATGAGCAATCTGGGAACCACTCTTCGGGATCTCAACAGGTTTCAAGAAGCGGTCGAAATACTCGACGCGTCAATCGCAGGGTCAAACATTACCCACGGCGAGACGGCGCCCGAGACATTGGCCCGCATGAACATGCTGGGCCATACCCTGTTGCGCGCCAATCAGCCAGAGCGGGCCGAGCAGGTTCTGAGGCGCGCGGTGGAACTGGGCGGCCAAACGCTTGGTGAAGACAATGCCGAGGTCCTGTCCTGGTCCGTCAATCTGGCTCTGGCACTGGACACAATGGCGCATTTTGAAGATGCAAACGCCTTGAACGCGAGAATTATCGCTGGCCTCAGTCGCCGGCAGGGTCCGACTTCACCCAGAGTTCTGACGGCAAAGAACAATTTTGGTTTCAGCCTCATGAGTCAGGGCCGAATGCTTGAGGCTGCTCCGTTGTTTACCGAGGTCCTGAATACTTATGAGCAAACCTTGGGGCCTCAACATCCTCAGACGATGACGGCGCGGATCATGTTGGGAAACGCTTTGTCCAAACTGGGCCGGGGGGACGAAGCGCTTGCGTTGCGCAGGCGGGATCTGGACCTCATGATCAGCTCGGCAGGCCCGGAGCACGACTATACGGTTCGGGCGATGCGAAACTATGCCAGCGCGCTGGAGGCGGTTGGGCGGTTAGCGGATGCCCAAACCATCCGCCAACGCGTTTTGGCGATTTCCCGGAAAACCAATGGCGAGCGTAGCGAAGACACGTTGATTGCCATGAACGATGTTGCCCTCGACCTGATGGAAAGCGGTCAGGTTGCGCAGGCAAGGGAGTTGATGGAGCGCGCCCTTGATGGATTTGTGGGACTGTACGGGGCTGCCCATCCCCGAACGATAGAATCCGCCATAAACCTTGCGGCCATTCAGGCACAGGCCGGAGATAGCGAAGCCGCCATCGCGTTGCTGCGTGACATCCGCAAACATCTTGGTACGCACCCGCATTTCGGACCGGTTGAGGAATTGCGGTTGGCGTTCAATCTGTCTTCAACCCTTCACGATGCCGGACTGCCACTTGAAGCAGCACAGGAGCTTGAGGGGATGCTTCCCAAAGCGGACGCCGTATACGGCCCGACGTCCGTCAGGCCACAATTGTTCCGGTTGCGGCTGGCCGAATCCTCTCTGGCTTCGGGTTCGATCCTGAAGGCACTGCACTTGTCCCGTCACGCCCATTCCGTCTTGGCAGATCGATTGCGCCGCACCGGCAACCTCACGGCCGACGAACAGCGGGTTGCGCTGGAACAGGCCTCCCGCGCGGCGTGGGCTTTCATTCAGGCGTCCTGGGCGGTTTCCCAACGGGCTGACAAAGCCGAGGCTGACCAGTTGGCGCGGGATGCTTTCGAGGCAGCACAAACGATCGGGCTTGGGCCTTCGGCCTTTGCCATATCGCGGGCTGCCGGGCGCATTGCGGCAGACAATGCCCGCGTCGAGCCCTTTTTGAACGACTGGATTGGCGCCAAACGCGATTTGGCGGCATTTGAGACCAAGTCCGTTGCCGCCGCATCCGGCGCAGGGACATCGATAGTGGCCGCGCCCGATACGCTTGATCGGCTGACGGACAGATTGGATAGAACAACGCAAGCCTTGCAGAATGCCTTTCCCGCGTTTTTTGACCTGATAAATCCGCGCGTGGTCCGGGTGACTGATTTCCTGCCGGGTGGCGATGCCGAACTCGATGACGACGAGGCGCTGATCCTGATCGTTCCGGAAGGTGGAAATGATCGTTCAACGCATTTCGGACCCGGCTTTGTCTGGGCCGTAACCCGTGAAGGCGTCACATGGTCCCGATTGGAATTCGATGCAACAGAGCTGGAAGCCCGAGTCTCGGCCCTTCGCCGTTCCATCAACCCAAACGAGGAGTTCCTTGTCGCGGCACGCGCACCCATTAACCCCTCCGGTCCCGCGCGACAGGACAGCACACGCAGGTTTGACATTGAACTGGCCCACGATCTGTTTCTTGACCTGTTCGGCGCACCGGAGATTTCAGAGGCAATCGCGCCGAAAAAGCGGTGGCTGATTGCCCCGCAAGGTTCGCTGCTGAGCCTGCCATTCGGCGCGCTGGCGACCGCCCCTCAAAAGGAATTCGGGTCCGTGGCGGAAACCCTTCGAAATACACGCTGGCTTGGCGTCGAACGCGCCCTGAGTGTCATCCCTTCCCTGCAACTGGTGTTGCGAGACAACACAAGCACCACGGCTCGGGCAGACACGGGCGTCAGTTACGTCGGGTTCGGCGATCCCGATTTTCACGGGACACCCAAACCCCTGCGGCTGGAGACCCGCAATCTTCACAGATCGGCCCAAGACCTGCGCGACGGGTTGAAGAACCTGCCAAGACTGCCCGGAACGCGGACCGAGATCCTGTCGCTGGCATCGCAGTTTGGGGCAGGCGAGCATTCCGTTTTTCTTGGATCTCGGGCCAACGAAAGTGAACTCAGAAAACTGGACGCTTCCGGGCAATTGCGCCAGACGCACGTTCTGCATTTCGCAACGCACGGGCTGATTTCCGGTGATTTCGACAATCTGGACGAGCCTGCCCTGGCGCTTTCGCCCCCGCCTTCGCCGCGCAGTCCCAAGTTTGACGGACTTTTGACCGCATCCGAAGCGGCCGCGTTGTCCTTAGATACAGAATGGGTTCTTTTGTCTGCATGCAACACCGCGGCGGGGGCAAAACCGGGGGCGGAAGGGCTGTCCGGGCTGGCCCGCGCCTTCTTTTTTGCCGGTGCCAGGAACCTCCTGGTGACTCACTGGCCGGTTCGGGATGATCTGACATCCCGCCTGATCACCGAGGTTGTAACGCCCTCGACCGACCGGGTTCGCAGCGAAGCGCTGCGTCAGGAAATTGAGGTGCTGATACAGGACACCAGCGAAGATCACCACGAACGCCCGTTGGCGCATCCCGGGAACTGGGCTGGCTTTCAACTGGTTGGTGCCGGTTGAACAAATCCGCTTTCACAGCCATGCGAAAAAACTGAGCGCAGGTCTTGGCCGTTTTCCTGCCGTTGCATATCTGTGGCAGTGACCTACTCGTTAGGCAAAGCGTGGAGCAACCCCTGTTGGCCGTCAGATCCTGCAACCAAGTCATGCCCGCGACGCATGCCGGACATGCATTGCACGTACTTATTTTTCATAGGTTTTAGGGATAGATGCAGAAACAAGAACTTCTGTCCCTGAAACACTTGGAATGACACGATGACCAAAGAACTACGTGAAACCGTACACTACGTCAGCTTTGTTGTTGCCGGGCTGGCATTCATTGCCGCACTCTCGATCCTATTTTACAGCTAATCGGGCAAAGCGGCCTAAAGACAGGCATCACTTTCGAATTGTCTGAAAGCCGGAGGAACACTCCGGCTTTTTTATTAGGCTTGCGCCATTGAACCGGGTGTTCTCAGCGGTGCCCATGTGAGGTCAGGCAGTCACACCCTCAACGGAAACGGCCGCTCTGAAAAAAAGGCATCCGAACCCGCACGGGTCGGATACCTTTTTTGGATTTTGAGTGTCGGATTACCGGCCCAGCAACAGGTCCGGCAACCACAATGCCAGTTCAGGAATAAACGTGGTCAGCATCAGTGTCGGCAGCCATGCAAACACGATGAAGATCAAAGTCGGCCACAGCATCTTGGCAACCGGCGTGTCGCAAACCTGCGCCCCCAAGTACAGCAGCGGCGCCGTGGGCGGCGTGATGTTGGCCATACCAAGATTGACGCCGATGATCGCGGCAAAGTGGATCGGATCCACACCCACGCTCTGCGCAATCGGCAGCAGAATCGGCGTGGACAGCAGCAGCCCCGAGATATCGTCCATCAGCATGCCGATCAGGATCATGACAACATTGATCATCAGCAAAATCACGACCGGGTTGTCCGAAACCGAATAGACCATATCCTTGGCCATCTGCGGCGCACCCTGCGAGATCAGGTTGTCTGATACGATCAGCACCATGAAAATCATCACCATGACCACCCCGATCGTAACACCCGAAGTCTGGATGGTCTGGGCCAGGGTTTTCCAGGTCAGGCCGCGATAGAAGTAGATTGCCACGGGAATCGCGTAAACAACGGCGATACCAGCGGCTTCGGTCGGTGTCATGATACCGCCGTAGATACCGCCCAGGATGATGATCGGCATCATCAGCGCCGGACCCGCCAACCGACCCTGGCCCAACAATGCAGGCATGAAGGGATTCGGGCGCTCTTTCAGTTGGATATCGTCATACTTTCGCAGCATGAACTGATTGGTGATGATCAGCAGCGTGATCAGAATGATTGCGGGAATGACTGTCGACAGGAAGCACTTCAGCACGTGTTGCTGTGCGACCCAGCCGTAGAGGATGTGCGATGAACTGGGCGGGATCAGAAGGCCCAGGGGGCTTGCCGACACAATCAGGGCCGCGGATTGCCCTTTCGGGTAATTCGCCTTTTTCAGGTGCGGCATCATAATACCGCCGATGCAGGTCAGGGTCGCATTCGCACTGCCCGAGATCGAGCCGAACACGCCGCAGGCCAACACGGAGGCCGCGTTCAGTCCACCTTTGATGTGGCCAATGAACATCTCGGCCAGCGCCACCAGAGGCGCCGCAATTCTGCCTTTCTCCATAATGCCACCGGCAATCATGAAAAGCGGAATGGCGAGCAGCACCAGAGAGCGGATCCCCGTCGCTCCGGTCGGCAGATATCCTGTGATGGATTGGTCTCCCACCATCGCGATAAAGATCAGGACGGCTCCGAACGCCACATAAACGCTGACACCCAGCAAGAGCATCAGGCAGACAATAACAAGACTTCCGGCGATAATCATTTCGCGGCTCCCTTAAGAATTTCAGAGCGCAACGGAAGCCCGAGCCCCTTGCGGATATGAACGTAGAGATACGCAGCCGTGAACATCGCCATGAAGCCGAAAGAGCACATGATCGCAATGCGCCAGGAGACGAACGGAATTCGCAGGACCGGAGTGGATCGCAGCCGGGGGAAAGAGAAGTCGTCAAGCAGTGACACGTAGCAGGCGTAGACCATAAAGAGGATCACAAGAAGCTCGACCAATAGCACCACGAAGCCGCGCCACCAGATCATCCGGGGATTGTGTATCACGATACCCAGAATATCGGCGTTGATATGCAGATTGCGCGCAGAGGCCAGAACCGCACCGGCAAAGAAGCCGATGATCGAGAAGGCCAGGAGCCATTCTTCATAAGCGAACAGGTCGCCGCCGAAACCGTATCGGATTACAACAACAGCGCCAAAGGTGAAGGCCATCAGGAAGCCGCAGGCCATGACGATTTGTCTGCAAACAAACGCGATCACTTTCATGGGATACCCGATGACGGGCGGCAATTCGTCGGTAACTTTCTGCGGTTTATCGGCGTCTTCGTCGCCAACCCATCTCGTCATGTCATCGTCTTCTATCGACATGTCTGTCCCCGCTTTTTGTTTTTTTGTCAGGTATTAGAAAAAGGGCCGGCAAGTTTGCCGGCCCACCTGGGTTTCAGACTATCAGTTTTTGCTTGCAAGCAAACGGTCAATCACATCCTGACCGACGCTTTGCGCCATCATGGGCCAGATATTTTCCTGAATGTGGGCAGCCATTGCGGCCTGCTCTTCTTCGTTCAGGGACAGGATAGTATAGCCTTTTTCGATCAACTTCTCCCCAAAGGCCGCATCGTTGTCGCGGTTATACTGGAAGAAGTCGTCGGAAGCCTTGGTCATTGCGGCCTGCAATGCCGCCCGCTGCTCGTCGTTCAGCTTGTCCAGTGTACGCTGCGAGGCATAGAACGTGGTCAGTTCCGAGATCGAGTTGTACTCTACGAAATGCGTGCCGACATCCGACTGCGCGAAGATCGAGTAGGTTGCCGTCTTGGTGCAGCAGATCGCGCCGTCCACGATACCGGACTGGATCGCGGGGAAGATGTCGCCCCATGCCATGGTCGTCGCCTTGTAACCAAGTGCTTCCACCATGGCTTTTACAGCCGGAGACGACCAGACGCGAATGTTCATGCCTTTGTCGTCAAAAGTGTTCCAGTTGGTCGGCTCCTGCGTGGCCACGATGCCGACAAACCCTTCGGGGTTCTGGGCCATCACGCTCACACCATACTCGTCGGTGATTTCCTGCAGGATTTTGTTATATTCGGAATCCATGTTGCGCATGATGTTGTTCATGTCGTCCCAGCCACCCACGAGGAACGGCATCGACAGGAACTCCAGGCGCGGGTCGGTGTCGGCATAGATAAAGGCCGCCGCCAGATCGATGTTGCCGCGGGCCACGTCTTCAAACAGCGCCTCGCCCGAGCCCAGCTGGTTTGCGGGGAACACTTCGATCTTCAGACCGACGTTTGCCGCCGCGACGTCCGCCGCAACCTGTTCCATCATCTTTGTACCCTGATGGTCGATTGGGAAAACACCGGCAAACCGCAAAGTCATATCTTCGGCGAATGCAGCGGTGGCCATCAGCGCGCTGGTGGCGCCAATGACCAGCCCTTTGGCCAGTTTGTCGAATTTCATGAGAATTTTCCTCCCTTTAGGGTTTTTGCCCTTGAACACCGGGCTTTTAGAATCGTTTTGGCCAGCAGCATCGCCACGTGGCCAGTTCTTAATATTTTGTTATCACTAAAGCTGGAATTTATCATCTGCAATTTGTTTTTGCGAATCTTTTTCGATTGAAACATCTGAAAGGCGAATTTGGCCGACGAAAAACAGTTTGATTTCAACCCTGTGAATGTGAGCCCGCCAACAATTGTTGCAGGCCCACGCGTCAGCGGTGGATTTGAACTGAATCCCGAACAGCTAAGGATCGCACTCATTCGGACCACTCCATCGGCACCGGACGTTGCAACAATTGCAGATCGTCATCTTGCTAAATCCCCTGGGGCGTTTCAACATCAACCTGAGTACCCGGACAGGAATGCGTTCAGATTTTCACCCAGTTCATCGCAAAGATAGCCCCCCTCCTGTACGATGACGGTCGGAACGGCCAACTCATTCAGCTTCTCCGCAATTCTGGTGAAGCCCGGCGTTGATACCGCCAGCCCGCCAAACGGATCACCTTCGAAAGCGTCGAGGCCCAGCGCGATCACGACCGCGCCCGGCGCAAAGGCCCGGACATGTTCAAGCCCGCTTTCCAGCCCCTTCATGAACCCGTCATCCCCGGTTCCGCGCGGTAGGGGAATATTGAGGTTATAACCAAATCCGGCGCCCTCACCGCGTTCATGCGCGTGGCCCCAGAAGAATGGATAGAACCGCGCGGGATCCGCGTGGATGGAAAGCGTGAAGACGTCACTGCGTTCATAGAAAATGCCCTGCGTACCGTTTCCATGGTGCAGATCCACATCGATGATCGCCACGCGGTCATGCTGCTTTCGCAGGTATTGCGCTGCGATTGCGCTGTTGTTGAGATAACAGAACCCACCCGCCAGATCGCTGAAACAGTGATGCCCGGGCGGGCGGCACATCGCATAGGCGACATCGTCGCCTTCGCTCACGGCCTGCGCTGCGGAAACAGCGCAGTTCGCAGACCAGCGCGACGCTTCCCAGGTGTGCTCTCCGATAGGACAGGACATATCCGCGATGTGGTATCCCGCTTGCGCCACGGCGGATAACGGATAGCTCGCCGTGCGGCGGTCGGGATGAATGTTCGGGAAAATCTCTGGCGCCGCATCCGGAATACGTTGCCAGCGCGGGTAAACCGTCGACAGAAACTTCAGATAGGCCGGAGCGTGGACCGCCGCAATCGGACCCAGGCCATGATCCTCGGGGGCCAGAATGTCATGCCCGCCTGTCGCGACCCCATCCAGAAACCGTTCCAGCCGTTCAGGTTTTTCCGGAATGGGCTGCATGAGGCCATTCACCAGAAATCCCGAAGGAAAGTGTTGGCGCTGTTTTTCCTGTTCAACAAAGACTTTCATGCCATCCCCCTAAAACGCGACCTGATCCGGGCCTTTTAGACCCAGTGTTTCGCGTACATCCGTGGGTGATGCGACATCGAACCCCAATTCTTCGACAATGCGTCGAATTTTCTGCACCTGCTGCGCATTGCTTGTGGCCAGTTCCCCTTTCGCGTTCATCAGGTTGTCTTCCAGCCCGACGCGCACGTTCCCTCCCAGCACCACGCTCATTGTCCCCAAAGGCATCTGCTGGCGCCCGGCAGCGAGAACGGAAAACTGGTACTGATCACCCAGCAAACGGTCCGCGGTTGATTTCATGTGCATCAAGTTCTCGGGGCTGGCATCCATGCCGCCAAAGACACCCATGACAAACTGAAGGAAGACGGGTGCCTTGATCCGTTTTTTCCGAAGATAGTAGGCGACGGTCTGGATGTGACCAACGTCGTAACACTCCAGCTCGAACCGTGTTCCGCACCCATCCCCCATCAGCGTGAAAAGACGCTCGATATCATGAAACGTGTTCTTGAAAACATTGTCGCGAGAGTTTTCCAGAAATGGCTCTTCCCAGTCGTGTTGCCAGTCCGAGAAACGTTCGCGCATCGGGAAAAGACCGAAATTCATTGACCCCATGTTGAGCGAACACATCTCAGGCGACAGTTGCGACGGAGCGGACAGGCGCTCTTCGATCGTCATCTGCGAACTACCACCTGTCGTGATGTTGATGACCGCATCTGTAGCCTGTTTGATGCGCGGCAAAAACTGCCGGAATACGTCGATATCCGCGCTTGGCTTCCCGGTTTCCGGGTCGCGCGCGTGAAGATGCAACACCGAGGCCCCTGCTTCGGCTGCCCCGATAGCCGCAGTCGCGATCTCATCCGGTGTCACCGGCAGATACGGGCTCATGCTAGGGGTGTGGATCGAACCTGTGACCGCACAGGTTATGATGATTTTTCTTGTCATATTCAGCTCTCCAGCCCGGCTTCCCGCGCAAATACGGAAAGGCTGTCATCCAGAATGTTCAGAATGTCGCCAACCTGATCTTCGGTTACGATCATCGGCGGGCAGATCAGGAAATGATCCCCTTCCAGCCCACCTCTGGTCCGGCGGGAATAGGTGATCAGACCTCGATCGTAGCAGATGTCCACAAACCGGGAATACGCATCCAGTTGCTTGGGAAGCGGCGTCATGCTGTTGCGATCCGAAACCATTTCAAACGCCATCAGCAAACCTTTGCCCCGCACATCGCCGATGAAGGAATAGCGTCCCATCAACTCGTGCAGCCCGGCCATCAGAACACCACCCATCCGGGTCGCGTTCTCAAGCAGATTCAGGCGTTCGATTTCACCCAGCACTGCCAGACCCGCCGCGCAGGCCAGCGGGTTGCCTGCATAGGTGTGACCGTGCGCAAAACCGCCAGCGGCCAGGACGGCGTCCACCATCCGTTCGTCGGCAATCATCGCGCCCAGCGGCGCATAACCGGCGGCAAAGCCCTTGGACACAGCGGCCAGATCCGGACGAACATCCCAATGTTCGGACGCCATGAATTTGCCCGTCCGTCCAACGCCGGACATGACTTCGTCCATGATCAAAAGGATACCGAATTCGTCGCAGATTTCCCGGATGCGGCGATAATAGCTGTCCGGTGCAACCAACGCTCCGGTCGACGCGCCACCCACCGGTTCCATGATAAAGGCCAGCACGGTCTCAGGACCCTGAGCGATGATCTCATCCCTCAGCATCTCGGCGTATTTCAAACCGCGCGCGTCATCGGACAGGTTGTCATTGTCCAGATAGCAACGCGGTGCCGGGATCTTCGGCATGTCCTGAAACATTGGCCGAAACACATCTACCAAGGGCCCGTACCCGGTCAGTGCAAGCGCACCCAAGGTGCTTCCGTGGTAGGAAGGGAACCGCGAAATCACTTTCCAGCGGTCCTGCTGCCCAGTGGCGACCGCCCATTGGCGCGCAAACTTCACGCAGGATTCAACCGCTTCTGAGCCACCCGACACAAAAAAGACCCGGTTCAGACCGTCCGGCATGCGCGCGGCGATGGCCGACGCGAGGTCTTCGGCCGGGGCGTTTTCGAAATGGAGCCTGTAAGCGAACGTGGCGCTGCCCATTTGCGCCTTCATCGCAGCCAGAACGTTCGGGTTCGAATGTCCGATGTTGCTAACCATCGCACCGGATGAGCCATCAATGTACCGTCGGCCTTCCGTATCCCAAAAATAGATCCCTTCGGCACGGTCGACCTGAGGCCGCCGGAGACGGGATTGATAGAACAAATTCGATTTCTGCACTGACAGGCCTCCGAGAATCCCTGAACGTATCGGGACGACAAGAAGATGTTGCGCGCAGATCTGTCATAGACCAAATAGATAATATGAATGGATATCATAGATCTGGTTAATGGCATGAAGGAATCCAAGGCGGAAAGACTGGCGCGGGAACTGGACTGGAACCTGCTGCGCACCTTCATGTTTATCGTCCAGGAAGGCAGCCTGACCAGCGCAGCCAACCGACTGAGATTGCGCCAGCCGACGATAAGCCAGGCCTTGCAGCGGCTTGAAGCCCGCACCGGCACCAAGCTGATCGAGCGCAGTCCGTCAAGTTTTCGGGTCACGCCGGCCGGCGAAACCCTGTATCAGGAATGTGTTGAAGTGTTCGGAACCATCACGCGCGCCGTGCAGACAGCCCAAACCACACGGGATCATCTGACCGGTCAGGTCTCCATCGCCACAACCAGCCGAATTGAAAGCCCTTTCTACGACAGGGTTCTGTCTGATTTTCACGAACAGAATCCCAACGTGACATTTGAAATCAACGTCATGTCCAGCGCAAACGTCCAGCGCAGTCTTCTGGAGAAGAACGCGGCCGTGGGCTTTTGCCTGGCCCACGAAATTCACCCCAGACTGAATCACGAGATCATGTATAGATCATTCTTCAGCTTCTTTTGCGGCCCGACGCATCCTCTTTTTGGGCAAGCGGATTTGAAGCTGAGCGACCTGAGAGAGTATTCGTCGGTCTCGTTCAAAACCGACCAGTTGTGGGATGCCCTAAGGCCGGTGGCCCTTTTGCGGGCGCAGCAGGCGTTGGACAAGAAGGTTATCGGATACACGTCTAATCTGGACGAGGCCTTGCGGATGATCATTGCCGGGCTGGGGTTTGGCCCCCTGCCCGTCCACTTCGCCCGTCAATATGTGGCGCAAGGCAAACTCTGGCGCCTGCCGCCTTACACCAACGAACCGGTGATCGATTTTTTCATGGTCCACCATGGCAACGCGCGTCTGAACCCCGCAGAATTCGCCTTTCTTGAAATGTTGAAGGCCAGAATATCCAGTACTCCGCTAAGCAAACGCACATACTCGGACTGACATCCCGACACAGGGCATCGTCCGGCCCGGATGTTTTCAAATGATACAGTTGTCAGGAAATATTGCACGAACGTGAAAATCATCCTAGCATCGCGCTCAGGCTGTTGGGTTGGGGCCATGTCAATACACCCGGAAACATCAACGTGAGCAACCTCCTGTTCTGAGCACTTGTAGTATGAGCGATTATCAGCAAATCGGCGAACGCCTGAGGGACCTTTACCCCGACCTTCCCCGCGTTCTGAAAATCGTCGCGACCTACATGCTTGAGCATCCGGGCGACATCGCGACACTGTCCATGCGCCGTGTGGCAACAAATGCGGGCGTTTCCCTGCCGAATTTTTCCCGCATGGCAAAAATTCTGGGGTACGAGACCTATAGCGAGCTGCGTGACGTCTATCGCAAACAGGTGCAGCAGCACGACATCAAGGATTATCACCTGCGCGCCGTAACCATGAGCGACTCGGAAGACAGCCGCAGCAACATCAGGTTCTGGGAGCAGTTGCGCGACGCAGCGCTGACCAACGTATCTTCTCTGTTCGAAGCCAACGACCCGGAACACATCGCCGAGATCGCCCGCATGTTAAGCAAAAGCAGACATGTCTATCTGGTGGGAATGCAGGCTTCGCAAACCCACGCGTCTTACCTGCACTATCTGGCGGGAATGACCAGCGGCAAATTCCGCCTGCTTCAGGCCGCTGGCGGAGTTCTGGCCGACTCAATCACCGATATCTCGGAAAAGGACACCGTGATAACAATCAGCCTGCAACCTTGCGCCAACGCGGCCATTCAGGTGTCCGAATTTGCGCAGGAACGAAAGGCGAAGGTAATCGCGATCACCGACAGTCCCGCGTCGCCTATTGCGATCATGGCAGATCACACACTGCTGGCTCAGGATCAGGCCCCGTTTTTCTTTGGCTCCTTTGCCGGCGTAACGGTGCTGATCGAGGCACTGATCGGGTTCTTCACGATCGAGGAACGGGCCAGCGCAACAGACAGAATCAAACAGATTGAAGCGGATCGCATCAGGCTGGGCGAGTATTGGAAGGACAAGGAAGTCTGACAATGTCGAAGGAAGAAACACTGGCAATTCTGGCGTGTCAGATCCGCATTCCGCAAACGAACTCTGCGCAGGAACGCGACGATCATCTGACGCAGTCCACGCAAAGAGTATCCGAGGAACTGGCCGCCAGGCCTGCGGACCTGGTGGTCTTGCCCGAATTGTCGAGCATAGATTATTCCCGCGCGGCGTTTTCGCGTCTGGACGATATTGCCGAACCCCTGGACGGTGCTTCATTCCGCGCGTGGCGTGATGTGGCGCTAAAGTTCGGCGTTTTCGTTTCCTACAGCTTCGCGCGCAGAGGGACAGACGGCAACTATATCTCGATTGCGGTTGTGGGACCGGACGGCAATCTTGTCGGGCATTATGACAAACTACATCTGGCCCAATACGGCGCCTCGATGGAGAAAGAGTATTTTGAGCGCGGCGCGCATCTGCTGACTTACGAAGTCCGTGGATTCAGGATCGCCCCTATCATTTGCTACGACATCCGCATTCCCGAGCTATGCCGCACCCTGGTTGTCGACAGGGGTGTTGATCTGATAACCCATTGCGGCGCCTATTTCCGGGATGAATCCTTCCCCACCTGGCACGCCTTCGCGACCACCCGAGCGATGGAGAATCAGGTGTTCCTGATGTCACTCAACCGCGCCGGTGAGCAGTATGGAAATTCGCTGTTCTGCTGGCCCTGGATGGACGAAAACAAGAGCCCCGTCGCGTTTCCACAGCATGAAGAAGCCTTGAAACACATCGTTTTGGAACGATCCGTTCTGAATCAGGCCCGCACCGATTATTCTTTCCTGAGGGACCGGCTGGAAGACTATGATCGTCTTCCGACCCTGACCTAACAAACCTCGCAATACGCAAACGATTGGCTCAGGACCGCTCGGGACAATTCCGGAATGGTGGTGAACTGTACGCTTGTTCACATAATTTAACGAATGATAAAATTTGTTAGACTAATTTTTCAAATTTAATATTCTGAGTAAAATTGGCTTTGAATCAGAATCACAGGAAAGCGAAATGACTGTCCCAAGCCACGCTTCAGTAATTGTTATCGGCGGCGGAATTATGGGGTGCTCGACCCTGTACCACCTGGCAAAAATGGGGGTCGGCGATGCGATCCTGCTGGAACGCAACAAGCTGACCAGCGGTACGACGTGGCACTCTGCTGCACAGGTACGCGCCCTTCGCCATTCGCAGAACCTGACCCGTATGATCCAGTATTCGGTCGATCTTTATTCCCGGCTTGAACAGGAAACGGGCCAGAATGTTGGCTGGATCCAGAAAGGCAGCCTGTCCATCGCCACCTCGGACGGGCGTATGACACATATCCGACGGCAAGAGGCGCTGGCCAGAGCCTATGGGGTCACTGCGCAATCCATCAGCGTAGGCGAGGCCAAGGAACGCTGGCCGCTGATGAATGCCGAAGATGTCATCGGCGCTGTCTGGTCGCCGGACGACGGCCGAGTCAGCCCTTCGGACGTGTGCGCCGCACTGATCAAGGCTGCGAAAGGTTTGGGCGCAAGGATTTTCGAGGATACCGGGGTCACTGGCATCCTGACTGAAAATGGCCGCATCAAGGGCGTTGAAACAACGGCCGGTACGATCACATGCGATGCCATTGCCTTGTGCACCGGGCTTTGGTCACGCGAAGTGGGCGCCATGGCCGGCTCCGCCGTGCCTGCGCTTGCCTGCGAACATTTCTACCTGCTGACCAAGCCAATCGACGGAATTGTCGGAAATACTCCAACGCTCAGCGACCACGACAGCCATCTGTACATCCGCGACGATTCAGGCGGCTTGCTGGTGGGTTGCTTTGAACCCATGGGCAAACCGGTGAAACCCGGCATTCTGGATGAAAACTTTGAATTCAGCCTACTGCCCGAGGACTGGGACCACTTCGAGCCGATGATGATGAACGCGCTGCACCGGTTACCGGCGCTTGAGACGGCCGAGGTCAAAATGCTGCTCAACGGGCCCGAGAGTTTTACCCCGGACGGCATGTTCATGCTGGGCGAGACGGCGGAGACACGCGGGCTGTATCTGGGCTGTGGTCTGAACTCGGTCGGGATCGCTTCGGGTGGCGGCGCCGGGATGAACCTGGCCCATTGCATCGTTCATGGGCACACGACGTATGATTTGGGCGAAGCGGATGCCAAACGTTTTGCGCCTGTGTTCAACTCGCTGGATCATCTGATGGCCCGGGCGCCGGAAATTCTGGGAACCCACTACGAAATCGCATATCCCGGCCGTCAGCTCACAACCGCGCGGAACCTGCGTGCCCTGCCGCTCGAGACGGAATACAAGGCTGCGAGCGCGCATTTTGGCCAGTTTTATGGCTGGGAGCGCCCGCTCTACTTCGGAAAAACCGCCGAGCCCGCAATGAGTTTCGGCAAACCCGACTGGTTCGAAAACGTGGCGAATGAAGTCAAAGCCGCGCACGAGCAAGCGGCTGTCTTCGATGCGTCATCCTTCGGCAAGATCGAGGTTGAAGGCCCGGATGCCGAGGCGTTTCTGCAACATACATGCGCGTCCAACATGGCCAAGCCGCCGGGCAGTGCTGTCTATACTGCGGTCCTGAATGAACGCGGCACCTATGAAAGCGACATTACCGCCCATCGGATTGCCGATAATCACTATCGACTGTTCGTCGGCACCAATGCGATCAAACGGGACCTCGCCTGGTTCCGCCGCCACTCGGAAGGGTTTGATGTGACCCTGACCGACAGCACCGAGGACTACGCCGTTCTGGGCCTGATGGGTCCTGACGCCGCACGGATCATCACCGAGGCCGGTGCGCCCGAACTGACCAGACTGGGCTATTTCAAGGTCGGTCCCGCGCACATCGCCGGATGCCATGTTCGGGCCGTGCGCATGTCATATGTCGGGGAACCGGGCTGGGAAATCACCATGCGCGCCGAAAACACCCCCGCGGTTTATGCAGTGCTGACGGCAGCGGGCGCAAAACCGGCGGGCCTGTACGCTCAGACCGCCATGCGGATCGAAAAGGGATTTGCCGCCATGGGTCATGAGCTGGACAGCGACACGTCCCCTGTCGAGGCCGGGCTGGACAGTCTGGTGTCGAAGAAGAAGCCCTTTATCGGTTCCGAAGCGCTGGCACAGCGCCGCGAAACGAGTTCACGCCATCTGGTCACGGTGATCATCGACGACGAGGCGGCGCTGCCACTGGGACATGAGCCCATCTATGCCGGAGACAAGATTGTGGGTCATACGACGTCCGCCGCTTTTGGCTATCGTATCGGCAAGCCGGTTGCACTCGCCCATGTCAAACTGAAAGACGCTGATGGCGTCAGGGTCCATTTGGATATAGCGGGCAGCCGGTTTGCGGCGAAACTTCAATATGCGTGTGCGTTTGATCCGGAAGGCGCACGGATGCGCAGATAAGACGCCACCGCGCCGTGGTGAAAAAATCCGGCGCGGTGGAACCGAAACATGTAAGACGTCGCCAAGTTCCGAATTCACTGGTATCCGGGTAGGCAAGCCGGTCGCAGAAAGGGTGACGTCCGAAAATGCCAGTTGAAATCATCGAAAACACATGGATACCACTACCGGACGGGCGAAAGCTTGCCGCAAGGATCTGGTTGCCGGAAACAGGGCCTTCCCCTGCGATTCTGGAGTACCTTCCATACCGAAAGCGTGATGGGACTGCGCCGCGGGATGAAACAACCCATCCTGTGTTTGCCAAGGCCGGATATGCCTGCATCCGGGTCGACATTGCCGGAACCGGCGACAGCGAAGGCCAGTTCGATGATGAATATTCCGAGCAGGAACTCAGCGATGGCGAAGCCGTTCTGAACTGGATCGCAGCACAAGGCTGGTGCGACGGAAACGTCGGCATGATCGGAATTTCCTGGGGCGGGTTCAACGGGTTGCAACTGGCTTTCCGCCGTCCTGCCGCGTTGAAAGCGGTCGTCAGTGTCGCCTCGACAGTCGATCGTTACGCCGACGACATTCATTTCATGGGCGGGTGCCTGCTCAGCGACAACGTCAACTGGGGGTGCCAGATGTTCGCCTACCTGACACGCCCGGCTGACCCCGCTTTGCGACCTGATTGGCGCGAGGACTGGCTGAAACGGCTTGAAAACGTGCCATTTTCAGCCGCCGACTGGCTGCGCCATCCCACCCGAGATGGGTTTTGGAAACATGGCTCGGTCTGTGAAGACTGGTCAGCCATTCGGACACCCGTTCTGGCAATCACCGGCTGGGCGGACGCCTATGTCAACGCGCCCCCCGCGCTGGCCGCCAATCTTGAAGTACCCGCAAAGGCTATAATCGGGCCCTGGGAACACCGCTATCCGCATATTGCCAAACTGGATGCCGGGGACTTCCACTCGGAAGTCATCAGGTGGTTCGACCGATGGCTGAAAGGGCAACAGAACGGGGCCGAGGATTTGCCCGCCTATCGGACGTATATGCAGCAACATTTCAATCCGACCAAGGAAAACAAGCCAAGACAGGGGCACTGGATCGCCGAAAGCCAATGGCCCTCACCCAATGTAGGTACCCAGCACTGGCACCTGCGACCGGGTGGATTTGCGGACGCTCCTTTCGCCGAAAAAGCGACGGTGGCCAGCCCCTCGCATATCGGACAGGCAAGCGGGTATTTCTGTCCGGGCATGCGGATAGATAACGAGTTGTCCGAGGATCAATCTCAGGATGATGCACTGTCACTTTGCTTCGACAGCACAGCAATACAAAAACCGCTGGACCTGTTGGGGCGCGCCCGGCTGAAACTGTCCTTCACCGTGGACAAGCCGGTGGCGCAACTGGTCGCGCGTCTGTGTGACGTTGCCCCCGACGGAACGTCGCAGCGGATTACCTACCGCGCGCTGAGCCTGACGCATCACAACAGCCATGAAACGCCCGAGGCCCTGGTGCCCGGCAAGGTCTATGAGGCTGAAATCGTATTGAACGAATGCGCCCACCGCCTGCTACCGGGGCACGTTCTGCGTCTGGCGCTGTCCAACTCATATTGGCCAATAGTCTGGCCTGCACCCGACGCTGCACAAGTGACGCTGCTGCTGGAACACTCAACCCTGCTGTTGCCTGTGCGGGACGTACACGAGGAAATCGCACCATCAAATCCCGGGCCGGTTCAGGATTATCCGACACTTCAGGCCAGTCAACTGCGGCCACCTTCTGGACGTTCGGAGCGCTCAGTGGAAGACGACGGAACCGTGGTCCTTACGACATTTGACGATTACGGCAAGGCCACCGACCCTTATCATGGCATGACAGTTGGCAGCCATGTGGCCATGCGTTACGCGATCCACCCAAATGATCCGACAACGGCACAGTACAAAGCCAATTGGTCATTTACGTTCGCACGAGGCGATTGGCAGGTTGAGATACATACGGAAGGCCAGATGACCTGCGATGAGCAGAATTTTTACCTGGAAAGAAAATTGCGCGCGACCGAAGGCTCCGAAAAATCCGAAGTCCTGACAAAGGAATGGCGCGAGACAATCCCGCGTGGACTTCTTTGAGATTACTGATCACGAAAGGTTAATCGTCTCGAAACTCACTAACCCGTTCCTAGGATCCGGATTTAGGTTTTCGCTTTGAAGAATCGCGCCCTACAACAACCGCAAAACAGAAATGGCACCCTTTGCTTGGCGAAAGTGCCGGACGCGTGACGCGCCAAGTGTCCGGCATTCAAATTTCAGGTTTTCAGGATCAAGCCCTGACCTGTCGGCGGAGACAAGAAGTGAAAGTTCATCTTCTGGCTCAGCTCGTCCATCGCGTTCTGGCTCCGCACGAAGAAAAATACTTGGGATGTGCACAACATGTTGGAACTTGCATGGAAAGCGCCCGGATTCAACTGTGCGACGGTTACTCAGAAGCCCTGATGCTCGACGGCAAAGGATCAACTTACGTCTTGGCAGATCTGACTGAATACCCAGTCAACCAGAAAACGGGTCGCGCTATCAGCGCTCCGCATCGCCTGCAAAGCACAGGCAAGGTCGAGCGGTTGATTCAAACCATGAAGAACTGGGCGCTCTTGGACAATTACCACCTATCACACTACATGAAACAACAGATCGGCGTACTTGTGACTGTGACAACAAACATCGATACCACAAGAGCATCGAAAACCTAGAACCGGTGGGGGTCTATCGCGGGCGACACGTGAAGTTCCTATTAAGGATCGCGTAAATCGAGAGACAGACACCCTAGGGTCAGGATTCATAACCAATGGATGACGGTCGCAGCGTGTGGCTACACGCCGCCAGTCCTTGAGCCTGCCGAACATGAATTCAATCCTGTCACGCCGTTTTTGTTGACGTTTATCGTATTTCAAGGTTGTCTTGCGTTGGTTTCGACTCAGGATACCGACGCGTATACCTTTGTCTTTTAACGCATCTCGGAACTAATCGGCGTCATAGCCACGATTTCCAAGCAACCAGTTGACCCTTGGCAAGCTGCTCAGCAGTGCTCGCGCGCCGATGTAGTCACTGAATTGACCAGCGGTGACGAAAAGGCTGAGTGGTAGCCCTTGGCTATCACAGATAGTATGCCGTTTGGTGTTCATGCCGCCCTTGGTTCGACCAATCAGGCGGCCACGCCCCCTCTTTCGCGACCATACTGGTCGTGGTGGGGTCTGTTGCCTCGATCATCACGGTCTTATTCTCGCCGTGTTAGGCGGCCAGGCGCACCATCTTCTGGGTGAAGATGCCTTTCTCGCTCCAACGTTTCCACCGGCTGAAGAGCGTCTTGTGCGACCCGTATACCTCCGGCGCATCTCGCCATCGCAACCCATTACGGTTGAATAAGATAATCCCGCTCGACACCCTTCTAACATCGACCCGTGGCCTGCAGTCTGCCTTCAGGAAGAAAGGGGAAAACTTGGCCACCTGCTCGTCGCCTAGCCAGAAAAGGTCACTCATGTCACAGCTCCGTTTTCCAAGCCGTGATTCACGCAGCGCATTAAGAATCAATGCATATTGACCCTATAGACCAATGCCGCCGATCAAAAACAGTTATTTGCTTTTTTTGTTACCTTTCATTATACATTAATATGGACGCTGGTCGCCGGGACAGGCAGAGCGCAAGGAAAAGAAAACCGGCGTGATCGTCGCAAGGTATCTCGACGCCTGCCTTTGATGATCACGATTATTCAGTCTTGCTTGCCTTCGGTTTCATCAACCCATTCTGCACGGGGATTGGCCCCCACTTCATCCAGTTTCTTCAAAACTTCGGCTTTCCAGCCTGCCTTGATGTTGAGCGCGAGCTGTGACGCTGGTCGGTGGTCAGGCTGAAGGATCGCGTATTCATATCTGAGCGGGTTTTCGAACGGCAAAAACGCAACCTTCCCCTGAGACAGCCCCAATTCACGTTCGGTGGCAAAGGTCAGCGGATCAACGATGGTGCAGCACTGACCCGAACTTACAAAGGGGATCAACGGAAGAAAGTACTGGCAGGTGACAGTCGGTTTGTAGTTTGCAGATTCGTCCTGAAACTCTTGCCGGATCTTACGCTGGAACGGATGGGTTTCGTGCAACCCGCCCATGGGGATCCCATCCAGATCAGAAATCGTTATGCTTTTCCGGGACGCCAGAGGGTGCGCGCTGTCTATGGCGCAAAAACAGTCAGCCCCGATGAGTTCGGCTGAATATTGCGGTTTTCTGCCGGCAGAGTGTTCAAAATCAGCGAAACCAAAATCGATATTCTGGGTACCTGCAAGCTCCATGATCTGGGGCGAACTGCGTGTGGACAGCGTGATGCGTATATTGGGGTTTTCCCCGACCGACTGGCTGATGAACCGCGGGAACAGAAACGCCGAAGGACCAGGCATTGTGGCGATGTTCAAACTGCCGGAATGCCCTTTGATCAGCCCTTCCATGGTATTGGAAATCGTCGAAAGCCGATCCAGGATACCCGTAGTTTCCGCAAGAAGGTAGTGCGCTTCGGGAACCGGCACCAGACGCCGCCCTTTGCGTTCGAACAACGTAAGACCCAAGTTCTTTTCAAGGTTCTTCAATGCCAGGCTGATCGCTGGTTGCGTGCGGTTCAGTTTTTTCGCCGTCTGAGAAATGGAACCGGTTTCCATCACTTCGCGAAATACGGCCAGTTGGGTAAGATTCATGCGCTATATATAAGCTAAATTTAAATTTTGTGAAATATAACAAATTTGTATTTATGTGAATTCCCTCTACGCTGGCGGGATCAAATTTCGGGCAAACCGAATCCGATGATCCACAACTTGGAGGAAACGATGAGACTATCGAAATGCCTGGCAGGCATCGCTCTGGCTGGCGCGCTGGCCGCACCGGCGCTGGCACAGGACCCGACCTTTTTCCGCATCGGTACCGGCGGGGCTGGCGGAACCTACTTCCCCATCGGCGGCACAATCGCAAACGGGATTTCTGCCCCTCCGGGTTCGCGCCCGTGTGAAGAAGGCGGCCAGTGCGGCGTGCCCGGTCTGATCGCGATTGCGCAATCCACCACTGCGTCTGTCTTTAACAATGCGGCCGTTCAAAACGGCGAGTTGGAGGCCGGTCTGGCCGCCGCCGACGTCACGCGCTCGATGTATCTGGGTGAGGGCAAATTCGAAGGCAAACCGCATCCTAACCTGCGCATCGTAGCCAATCTCTTCCCCGAGGACCTGCATTTGGTTCTGCCGGCAGGTCAGACGATCAATGATCTTGGCGATCTGGAAGGCAAACGTGTTGGTATCGCGCAGGCGGGTTCGGGCACTCAGGTGGCCGTTCTGCAGATGCTGGACGCCTGGGGCGTCAACCGCGACAACATGGACGAGGCCGAGCTGAACAACAGCCAGAGCGCGGAGCGTCTGGCCGACGGTCAACTGGACGCCTATTTCTATGCTGCGGGCTGGCCGGTCGCCGCGATGGTTCAGCTGTCCTCGACCAAGGGCATGAACCTGCATTCCTTCTCGGACGAGGATCTGGCGAAGATCAACGAGATCATCCCGGCCTATATCCCCTCGGCCATTCCGGGTGGTGTCTATGAAGGGATCGATACCGAGACCAAAACCCCTGCGGTCAGCGCGATGCTGGTTGTATCCTCGGACCTATCTGAAGATCTGGTCTATGAACTGACCAAAGCCCTGTGGAACGACAACACCCGCAAGCTGCTGGATAACGGCCATGCTAAGGGCAAGCAGATCACTGCTGAGACAGCGCTGGACGGTGTCGAGGCGCTGGGTGTTCCGCTGCATCCAGGTGCTGAGAAGTTCTATAAAGAAGCCGGACTTCTTCAGTAATCCGATCTCAGGAAACTCAAACACCCGGTGCCCCGCCTGGGGCACCGGGTTCTCGAAATACGCGCAATCAGGGGGCCATCATGTCCGAGACACTGAAACTTGATGACCACGAGCTGACAGCCGAGGAACTGGCTGCCATCGAAGAACAATTCGACGAAGGCGCCGCCGTCCGGCAAGTGTCGCCCGCAACCGGCAAGGTTCTGCGAGTCGTCGCTCTGATCTTTGCATTCTATGAATTCTTCACCGCCGGTTTCGGCCTGCCCGCCGATCACTGGCACATGGGCATCTATCTGGCCCTGCTGTTCATTCTGGTTTATGCGACAATCCCGATTATCGGGGCCAAAAGTCTCTATGCGCTCAAGGTCAGCCGCTTCCGCATCGGTAACATTCCACTCTACGACTTGGTCTTCATGGCGTTGGGGATCATCGCTGCGCTGTATGTCGGACTCGCATGGCGCGGCATTCCGTTTCTCGGGCTCGAGGAACAGACGTTCCGCATGGGCAACCCCAACACGTACGACGTGATTTTGGGCGTAATCATCATCCTGCTGGTTCTGGACATCGCGCGCCGTACTTTGGGCTGGGTGCTGCCGCTGATCATCTGTGTCTTTATCTCATACGCCCTGCTGGGTCCCTATTTCCCCGGCCTGCTGCAGCATCCCGGCGTGAATTTCAAAACTTTCGTATCGTCGATGTACTTCCCGCAGGAAGGCATCTACGGCGTCACACTTTGGGTTGTTTCCACCATCGTGTTCCACTTTGTGCTGTTTGGCGTCATTGCCCAGCGCACAGGGCTGGGACAGCTTTTCATCGACAACGCAACCATTTTGGCGGGCCGTTATACCGGCGGTCCGGCAAAAGTGTCGGTGGTATCCTCGGCGTTCTTCGGCACGATTTCGGGTTCTTCGGTGGCCAACACCGTTTCGACCGGCGCGCTGACAATTCCCAACATGAAGCGCCTGGGATACCCCGGCCATTTTGCAGGCGGGGTCGAGGCCGCGTCCTCGGCCGGTGGCCAGATCACTCCGCCGATCATGGGGGCGGCCGCCTTCATCATGGCCGAGTTCCTCGAGGTTCCCTATACAACCATCGTGATCGCGGCGATCTTCCCGGCCATCCTGCACTATGTCGGTGTCTTTGCTGTCGTGCACCTGATGGCGCGCAAGCTGAACCTGAAGGGTCTGGCGAAAGAGCAACTGCCGCAGCTCAAGGCTGTCTGGGCCGAAGGCTGGGCGAACATTGTCCCTCTGATCGGTCTGCTGGTGGTACTGTTCACTGGTTACACGCCATTTATGTCAGCTTTCTGTGGTATCTCGCTGGCGGTGATTGCAGGTATGTCGCGGATCAAGCAGCCTCCGACGCTGATCTACGCAGCCGCATTCCTAGCCTGTGTCCTCTGGAAGTTCTCGGATGGCGGGTTCGATCTGACCATGACGGCCATTCTTTGCGCCTTGTCTGTGGTCGCAACGCTCAATCCGCAAAAACGGATCGAAGTGCCTGAGATGCTGCAGGCGGTCGAATTGGGTGTGAAATACTCGCTGGCTGTAGGTGCCGCGGCTGCTGCCGTGGGCATCGTGGTCGGTGTGATCAACACCACTGGCATCGGGTTCCGCATCGGGTTCATGGTGACGCAGGGCGCGGGCAACCTGGCGGCGGATCTGTACAACATGATCTCGTTCGGCAGCTTCCAGCTATTTACGATGGAAGACCTGCAATTGTTCATCTCACTGGTCTTCATCGCCATCGTCTGCATCCTGATGGGCGCAGGCATCCCGACCACAGCGTTATACATCATGCTGGTTTCGGTCGCACAGCCCGCGTTGGCGCAATTGGGCGTGCCGCCCATCGCCAGCCACCTGTTCGTGCTCTACTACGGTGTCGTGTCCGAGATCACGCCGCCGGTCTGCACCTCGGCCTATGCGGCCGCGGCCATTGCCAATTCCAACCCGTTCCGAACCGGGCTGTCCGCCTTTACGCTTGGGCTTGGCAAAGTCATCGCGCCCATGGCCTTTGTCTATGCACCGGTTCTGCTGTTCGTGTCGTCAACCGGGTTCAATCTGTGGGAGTTCACCTACACTGCCGCCAGCTGCATTGCAGGGGTCATCGCCCTGTCCGCCGCCGTGGTGGGATATTGGCTAAAGCCGCTGAACATAGCCTCACGTGTCTTGATGGCATTGGCAGGCGTTATCTTTGTCGCGCCTAGCCTGACCGCTGATCTGATCGCGCTGGCCGTGGCCTCTCCGGTCATCGTCACCCAGATGATCACCCGCAACCGCAGTCATTCCCCGGCATAACAACATGGCGAAAGAAGTCACCATCATCGGCGCTGGCATCGTCGGCATCTGTTGCGCGTTGTCCCTGCAGGAGCGCGGCATTCCCGTCCGACTTTTGGACAGAAGCGAACCGGGGCAGGAAACCTCGTTCGGAAACGCAGGCGTTGTCTCTCCGTGGTCGATCATCCCGCAAGCCGTGCCGGGGATCTGGAAAAAGCTGCCGGCTATGCTGCTGAACCCAAAAAGCGCGCTGTCTGTCCGGCTTTCGTTTTGGCCAAAGATGGTTCCCTGGGGGATGCGCTTTCTGGGTAACTCCGGCGAAAAGACGGTGCGTGAGATCTCGGATGCGATGGAGCTGTTGTGCCGTCCTTCCATTGATCTGTACCGGCGGCATCTACAGGGCACCGGTCACGAGGATCTGATCACCGACAGCTTCTATGTCCACGCGTTCCGCCATCCGGAACAGGCCAACCTGGATGGGCTGGACTACCTCATTCGGCGGGAAAAGGGCGGCGACCTCGACCGCATCGACGGCGTTGAATTGCGGCGTATCGAACCTGCGCTGAGCCGTGATTTCAAGGCTGCCATTGTGATCAAGGGTCAGGCACGCGTCACATCTCCGGGACGGTTGGCTGCGGTTCTGGCCGACAAGGCCCGAATGCAAGGCGCAGAAATCGTCCAAACCGAGCTAAAAGGGCTGAGCCGCGCGCAGGATGGCGGCTGGCAGCTTGCCACAGCGCAAGGGCTCCTTCATGCAGACAAAGTCGTTCTGGCCGCCGGGGTCTGGTCAGCCGAAATCCTGAAACCCCTTGGCTTGTCGATCCCGCTGGTCGCCGAGCGCGGATATCATGTCGAGTTTCCAACGCCTTCCGCCAGCCTGAACAATTCGGTCATGGATGTGGACGCAAAAGTTGTCGCAAGCTCGATGCAGGGTGGCCTTCGTGTCGCGGGAACAGCCGAGTTCGCAAGCGTCGACGCGCCCGCCGATCCCGGAAAGGAAAAGACACTGACCGCGCAAGCCAAGTCCATGGTTCCGGACCTTGATGCAAGCGGCGCAAGGTTCTGGATGGGGCGGCGTCCGTCCTTTCCGGACAGCCTTCCCGCAATCGGACCTTTGAACGGAAAAGATGGTCTCTACACCGCGTTTGGCCATTCCCACTATGGGTTGATGATGGCACCGAAAACCGGCGAGCTTGTGGCCGACATCATCTCCGACCGCAGCCCAAATATCGACCTGGACCCGTTTTCACTGGCCCGGTTTTGAACCTCTGATCCGAAAGGAGCTGACGACCATGCCAATTTACGAAGGCGGCCAGAACATCTGTGGTGCCTCGATAGGCGTTTTATGCCTAGAGAGCTATTTCCCCAAACCTCCGGGTCATATCAAGAACCCGTCCAGCCTGCCGTTTTCGGTGCTGTACGAAATGATAGATGGCGTTACCGTCCCGACCCTGTTGAAAAACCCGACCCCTGAACTGCTGGACCCCTTTATCGCCGGGGCACGGCGCCTTGAGGCCGAGGGTGTACGGGCCATCACCGGCAGTTGCGGTTTTCTGGCGCTCTTTCAAAAGGAACTGGCGGCTGCTGTTTCCGTCCCTGTGTTTGCATCCAGTCTGATACAGGTGCCATTGGCGTTTCACATGACCGGCGCGAATGCACCAGTGGGCGTGCTGACCGCAGATGCGTCGGCCCTGACGCCCAAGCATTTCGAAGGCGTCGGTGCCGCGGGCATCCCCGTCGCGGTACAAGGGTTGGAGGACAGTACCGAATTTGCCGAAGTGATCCTGCAAAACACGCGAACGCGTATGGACACTGATCTGATTGAAGTTGAAGTCATGCAAGCGGTTCGCAACCTGAAGCGGAGAGACCCGGGCATCCGGTCATTGGTTCTGGAATGCACCGATCTGCCGCCCTATGCCGCGCGGATTCAGGAAGAACTGCAGCTTCCCGTTTTTGACCTGACGACACTGGCACAGATGGCGCATTCCGTAAGCACGCGCAGTTCGTATTCAGGGATCATGCCCTGGTCTTAAAGGTGAAAAGGCACGCTGTTGGAGGTGCCCAAAAGCACGAGATGGCGACGTTACAAGTGTCGGCGGCTTTCGCTGATACACTAAATTAGACGCGCGCATCCCAACAGTTATGATCCTGACGGAT
Organism: Ruegeria sp. AB8; assembly: GCF_056542605.1. Classification (NCBI taxonomy): domain Bacteria; kingdom Pseudomonadati; phylum Pseudomonadota; class Alphaproteobacteria; order Rhodobacterales; family Roseobacteraceae; genus Ruegeria; species Ruegeria sp. AB8. The sequence continues at coordinate 56,566 of NZ_JBQGAB010000004.1, read as the reverse complement.
GGGCAAAACCTGTTTGCGTATTCGCGGCAGGCCCTCGGAAACAAGTCCGGTCTTGAAGGGCTGCCCGACACCGCAATGACACCCGGCCCCGGCAGAGACAATCGAAGTCAGAGTGTCCCACAGAGCGGATTTGCGTCGCTGGAAGGGGAACAATCGGTTACTCTGAACGCAAAGCTTCTGAACCTTGGAGACCTTCTTGCGGAGACGAATGCCAAATCTGACGTGCGACAAGACCTCGAAACGACGAGTTTCAACTCTGGCCTACGCCCTGCTGCTTTGGGTTTGCCTTCATGGGGTATCCACCGCTCAGGTTGCTGACCCCGCGCAGTTGGCGGCCGCCGCGGATTGCATCCGAAAAGCGATCTCAGAGGATCCTCAGATCGACGTTGAGATTGAATTCGAAGTTGGTCCAGCCGGCGACATCGTGAGGCTGCCGGTGATGACCGCGCCGGCGGCCGCCCGGTCCGCGCATCGTCAGTTCTACTTTTTCTTCGCGTCTGCGCTGGAGGGTTGCGCGCCGTTCCGGGATGGCATGGAAGGCAAACTATACAAAGCCAAGTACAGCCAGGGCAACCTGACCATAACCGGTGCGCCAGCGGCACAGACCGCATTGCTCCAGGAAACCCCGCCTGCGCTGAAACAGCTTCCGCCGCTAAGACCGCTGCCACCGCTGAAACCGGTGCCGGAAAATGGTACAGCTGAATCGGAAACTGCTTTGGCGCTGGACAAACAGGCGATCCGCGACATTCAGGCTCGGCTGAGTGTTCTGGGCCATGATCCGAATGGAATAGACGGTGTTATGGGTCGCGGGACTAGAGGGGCAATACAGGCGTGGCAGGCCAGCCGGGGTTTTCCGGCAACGGGTTACCTTTCAGCCAGCCAACTGGTAGCACTCAGGATCCAGTCGGAAGCGCAATTGCAATCCTGGCTAGCGTTTCCCGACAACAGCGACCTCTACAACCCTCCGCCCCCGATTCCGATTGGGCCAACGGAAATGTCGGGGAACTGGCGTTTCACAACAACTTGCGGAACCCGCAGCAAAATCGGACAACAAAAAATAACGGGCGCGATGAAGGTCAGACATGTCGGTGGCGGCAATTACACGGGTCAGGTGAAAACCTCGCAAGGTTTTACTGGGCGATTCAACGGTCGGCTGTCGGGGCGTCGAATGTCGGGTGAGATTAATTATGGCTTCCTTTTGGGGCGTGTTCGCAGCAACGGCGTTGTCGCGGATCAAAAACTGGCAATCAGCGGACGCGATTCAAACGGTTGTTCGTTCTATGCGGCAAAAACCAGTTAGTACTGTTTTGACTTGGACTGGTTTCAACCGTCTTCACCAAACCAGACTTGCCACACGTTCTCGCACTGACGGTTGGGTCGCAAAGGCTGTCGTCTGGCACAGACGAAACACCGGAAACCTCACCGATATTCCTGGATGTCTGGCTGTTTACCCATGCCGATCAAGGCGGACGCGCATCCGTGGCAGTCATGAAGGAATGGCTGTCGGGTATTCCGTGGTCAAATCCGACATAACAACCGCCGTTGGTCAGCGTTCAGGCCGTCATATTCATTGCCCGGTTGAACGTCTGGAAGTCGCAGGGATTGCCCAACCGGACACCGTCCTTTGCAACGTCATCCACTGTGTACTTGGCAAGCGGCGTGTTCGAACCGCCAGTCTGCAACAGGGTCGCAAGCCACTCCATTCATCGTCCAGAGCAAAACGACGGCGATATAAGCGGCATTTGCGGTGGCTGATCAAAGCTGGCGGTGAAAACCGAGTTCGCTTCCGAACTTTGGCGTGACTGACACTTCCATATGGTAAGAGATTTCAACAAAAGTCGCCCAAAGCCGTGCCGTACAGAGTGAACGACTTCACGAGGGTTTTCGTCACCCCGGCCTGTCCCCATCAACCGGAATACCCAACCCGATTTTTTTCCGGCCCATGACCACAGATGTTCGAAAGCGACGGACGTTTGAATTGTCGAAAAACAGGCGCTTCGTAAGTTCTTGAAAATCATCCATGTCCTTTGCAGTGCAGACCAGACAGAAGTCGGCGTCTCCTGTGATGTAATAGCACTGCTGGACCATAGGCTCGGACTGCACCTGTCGTGAGAACGCGTCTATCTGATCCTGACGTTCCCGCTCCAGTTCAACCATGACAATGAAGCTCATCGCGACGCCAAGTTTTTTAGCGTCAACAATCGCCACTTCGGACAGAATAGCCCCCGAGGTTCTGAGCGCCTTCAGACGCCTTTGTACGGATGCGACAGACAAGCCCGTCTCTGACGCAAGGGCTTCGAGGCCCATCTTTGCATCGGCCTGCATCAGTTGAAGCAGCTTTCGGTCAAACTGATCGAGTTTCACACGACACCTTCATCATTTAGAGAAATTTTCCCGCAAATTTGGCAAATTTGACCATAATAGATCATCGTTTGCGCGTACAACCCTCTCCATGAAAAACTCAAATATACTCGACGTCGCAAAACCGCTGGCTCTGCTTGCTGCATGCCCTGCCTACAGGCCAAGCCCCTTGGAGACCCGCAGTTTCCAGGGAAGACCGATGCTGATCAAGGACGAAACCGGCAGAATGGGCTTGGGCGCATTCAAAGCGCTCGGTGGTGTTTATGCTGTCGCCAAGCTGATCGAAGCGCGCGTTGGCCACCCCGTAGAAGCAAACGCCTTTTTGGACGACACTGTAAAGGACATCGCACGCTCGATGACTTTTGTTTGCGCCAGCGCAGGTAATCACGGCATGGCTGTGGCCGCTGGCGCGCGTCTGTTTGGAGCAAAGGCCCGCATTCACCTCGCCGAAACGGTGCCCGAGGACTTCGCCATTCGTCTGCGGGACAAGGGCGCAGAGGTAGTTCGGTCCGGCGACGACTACGAGGAAAGTGTTGCGGAAGCCATTGCCGATGCCGAGGCAACCGGCGCCATCCACCTCGCCGACGGCTCCTGGCCCGGATACACCGAACCACCCCGGCTGGTTATGGAAGGTTATACCGTCATTGCCGAAGAAATTCGGCTGGCGTTGGTGACCGCCGGAACCTGGCCCAGCCATGTATTTTTGCAGGCTGGCGTTGGCGGCCTGGCCGCAGGGGTCGCTTATATGATCCGGTCCAACTGGCCGGTTCAGCCAAAGATCATAGTCGTCGAACCGGATGCCGCGCCTTGCCTCAAGGAAAGCGCCATGGCGGGTGAGATCGTCACCGTCGAAGGACCTGTGTCAAACATGGGGCGGCTCGATTGCAAGACGCCGTCCATGTTGGCCCTGGATATTTTGAAACAGTGCGCCGATGATTGGGGTACGGTCAGCGACCAACAGGCTTTGGATGCCGTAAAACAGGCCCAGGACCTGGGTTTCTCCACGACACCTTCCGGTGCGGCAGGTTTGGCAGCCTGCTTGATGGTTGAAACCGACCTGCCGCTGATCATCCTGTCCGAAGGAAGTGTGGCCGATGCTTGACCTCACCGCATTTCGTCGGGATTTGCATGCCAACCCGGAAACCGGTTTCGATCTTGACCGGACCTCTGGACAGATCGCAGCAGCGTTGGAAGACGCAGGGCTTGAAGTCACCCGTGGGGTTGGCCGGACTGGTCTCGTCGCGACCCTGCGACGGGGTCCCGATGAAACTGCGATCGGCTTTCGTGCCGATATGGACGCCCTGCCGATACATGAGGCGACAAACTTGCCCTATCGCTCTGAAACGGAAGGCAAGTTTCATGGATGCGGGCACGATGGTCACAGCACCATGCTGCTTGGGGCCGCGCTGGAACTTGCGGCGGATCCATCATTGAAACGGACCATTCACTTCATCTTTCAGCCGGACGAAGAAAACGGAAATGGAGCCGCCGCGATGATCGCGGATGGTTTGTTCGACCGCTTCCCCATGGCCGCAATCGTCGGTCTTCACAACATGCCGGGAATGGAGCTTGGTCATTTCGCGACGCAGGCAGGGCCATTCTGTGCGTTTGAGGATAATTTCGAGATCCATATTCAGGGTCGGGGCGGGCACGCTTCCATGCCCGAAAAGGGCATCGATCCGATTGTGGTCGGGGCCGCGATTGTGCAGCAATTGCAATCGATCGTCTCTCGCTCGCTTCCAGCCAGCGAACACGCCGTGGTTTCCATCACCGAATTCCTGACGGACGGTGCGCGCAATATCCTGCCCAGCAATGTAACACTGCGCGGGGACTGCCGAGGGTTCACCGGGGATGTGTCTGAAAGCATAGAACGCAGAATGCGCGCGATTGTGGCCGGTGTCAGCGCGGCGCATGCTGCAGAGGCGCAAGTTGATTACTCGACTTCCTTCCGGCCGCTGGTGAACGACGACAGGGCAACCGATTGTATTTCGGGCGCGGCCCGTGACGTTGGCAGAATAAACGCCAGTTATGGCCGGGTCGGTTTTTCGGAAGACTTCGCCGAGTTTCTTGCACATCGTCCGGGGGCATTCATCCTGATGGGTAACGGGGTTGAGGGGAACAATGCGATGCCGCTTCACAACCCGTCATATGATTTCAACGATGATGCTATCCGCCATGGAATTGCGTTTTGGACCAACCTTGCACGGCGGGACTTCTGATACGGAAGCCTGTGTTCAAGCACATGATCTGAACGGCGGCATTGTTACGCCGATCTTATATGGGTGATACGTCAGGCCAATGAAACGCTTCCGGATGAAGCACAGGCATCCAAGGATTACGGCAACCATTACAAGGGCCGTCAAAGCGCCCCGCCGAGAAGTTTATGTTGGGCCGGGTTAAAAAGGCGCATCGAAGCCCTTGACCCGTTAACAAACTGGGCTTCTTCATTGAAAGAATATTTCCTAGGATGTCATCGTAATTTGTAACGAGTGTATTGAAAGCTAAGCTAACAGGGAGATGCCTGTTGTTGGCGCGCAGACATTGCGCCCTGCCACGACGGCAAGTGAAACCACCGAATGTCCGATATCGCGCTTTGGCTTGAGAAACACGGTTTGACTAAGTACGCCAAGGCCTTTGCCGAGCATGAAATCGAACTGAGCGATCTATCCGAATTAACGGACCAGGATCTTGTCACGATCGGACTTCCCCTTGGTCCGAGACGGCGTTTCCTGAAAGCGGTTCGTGTCGATGCAGAGGCCGGGCAAAGCCAGCCCAAGGGTCCTGACGGCCCGACAATCGTGGCCGAGCGCCGGCAGCTTACTGTAATGTTCATCGATCTGGTCGGGTCAACTGAAATTGCCCAGCGCGTCGATCCCGAAGATCTGGCGGAGGTACTTCGGCTTTTCAAGGAAACATGCGCTGCGTCCGTTGCGGCCTTTGACGGCCATATTGCAAGTTATTATGGCGATGGAATCATGGTCTTTTTCGGGTTTCCTCACGCCCATGAAGATGATGCGGAGCGTGCCGTTCGTGCGGGGCTTCGCATTATCCAGGAAGTACCGGCTATTCGCACTCACGCGAAACTGAATGTCAGAATTGGGATAGCGACCGGATTGGTCGTCGTTGGTGATTTGCGCGGCGAAAAAATGTTTGAGGATGGAACCGCCATGGGCGAGACGCCCAATCTGGCCGCCCGTCTGCAGACTATGGCGGACCCGGGAACTCTGATCGTCGCTCCAAGCACGCAACAATTGGCGGGCGACGCTTTCAACTACGTTCTGCGCGGCGCATTTAAACTCAAAGGTTTCGCCAGGGAGGTTGAAGCCTGGCAGGTTACCGGAACGCGGGAAACCGTCAGCCGCTTTTTGGCCTTGGATGACGAGTTGCTCAAGCCTTTGGTCGGCCGCACCGCAGAGTTTGAGACCCTGAACGAAAAGTGGCGGTTGGCCAGGAACGGTCAGGGACAGGTTGTGCTGGTGTCAGGCGAGCCTGGAATTGGCAAGTCGCGATTGGTTGAGGAATTACGACAGAGTATTGCGGGGGTGCCGCACACTCAAACTCGATACCAGTGTTCGCCTTACCATTACGCAAGTGCGTTTTATCCTGTCATTCGCCAACTCAAAATTGCGGCGGGACTCCGTTCCGACGATTCAAGCGACGTAAAACTCAAAAAAATCTCTGCCGTTCTTGGCGATCAGTCTGACCATGCATTGAAATTGGCAGCGTCGCTTCTGTCGGTTCCATTTGAAGATCAATTGGGCCCGTTGAATCTGACTCCGCAGCATCTCATGGAGCAGACGCTGGAAATGCTGCTGAGCAATCTGACGGCAGTGGCCGGGAAAAAACCGCTGCTGTTCCTGTTCGAGGATGCGCATTGGATTGATCCGACGACCAAGCTGTTGCTGGATCGGATCGTGGACCGGATTCATGACCTTCCGGTGCTGGTTGTCATGACATTCAGACCCGAGTTCGACCCGGGCTGGGCGCTGCAATCAAATCTTTCGAAAGTGGTTTTGAAGCAGTTGGATTTCCACCAGGTCAAGAACATTGTGGATGAAGTCGCCAAAGGCCAGTCGATCTCGGACGAAATGTATGACCTCGTTGCGGCCAGATCCGACGGTGTGCCTCTATACGTGGAAGAAGTGACCAAAGACCTTCTGGAATCCGGCGGTTTGACCGAAGGAACAGACGCGTATTCAATGGGTCTAGTTTCTCCGGCGAACTCGGTTCCCAGTGCCTTGCACGATGCGTTGATGGCGCGCCTTGACCGGTTGAGTTCGGCCAAGGAAGTGGCCCAGATCGGAGCTGTCATTGGACCTCAGTTTTCGTATCCGCTTATCGCCAAGGTGGCCCGCATTGAAGATACAGCGTTGCGCGCGGGTTTGGAGCTTTTGTTGGATGCAGGCATAGTCACGGTTTCTGATGCCGATGATCATGAAACCTTCAGTTACCGTCACGCGCTTATTCGCGACACCGCCTACAACAGTCTTCTGAAAAGCGAACGCCGTGTTTTGCACGCTCGTGTTGCCCGAAGACTGGAAGACAAGGAGGTTCATACGGGTGATGCCAGCCCGGAAATTCTGGCACACCACTACACGATGGCGGGCATGAACAAGGAAGCAATCGACTACCGGCATCTTGCGGGCCAGCACGCGGTTCAACGATCTGCCAACATCGAGGCAGGTACACAATTGTCCCTGGCGATTGAGCAGTTGGCGGAACTGAGCCAAAGCACCGATCGGGACCGAAAAGAAATCGAGATACAGGTTCTCAGGGCAGGTGTTCTGCGATCAACGGCTGGTATTGCCGCTGATGAAACCGGTTCTGTCTACTCAAGAATACGCGACCTTTGTGAACGCGTTGAAGAGACAGAACATTTGTTCCCGGTTCTGAACGGTTTGTATTCCTTTCATTTGGTGCGCGCCGAGTACGATTTGGCCAGAAATGTTGCTGGGCAATTGCTGGATCTGGCGCATTCGACTGGCCAGACGCAACATCAAATGGTGGCGCACCGGGCGATGGGCGCGGTACTATTTCATATCGGGGAACTAGACCCGGCCTACGCGCATCTGAGCAAGGCGCTGGAACTCTACAGCCGGGAACGCGATGGGCATCTGGCGTTTATTTACGGATCGGACCACGCCGCGATTACCTCATGTTTCCTGAGCCTTGCGATCTGGATGCGCGGTGCGCCGGACAAGGCGCTTGAAGTCCAGAAAAAAGCGGTCGTTGCCGCAAAGGACCTTCAGCACGCCCACAGCATCGCGCAGGCGCTGACCTACCTGTGCATGCTTCATCTTCTGCGCCGCGAACCGGAACAGGTTATCGAGGTTACTGATCAACTTGAGCAGCTTTCCTCCAAGCACTCCTTCACATTCATGACTTTGACGGCATCCCTCTGGCGAAGCTGGGTGGATGCCCATGTTTCACCCCAGCCGGAAACGATCCGCGCATTACGCAAGGCATCAGAAGCATGGTGGGCCAGCGGCGCGGGAAACTACAAGCCGTTCTTTCTTACCTTGATTGCGGAGCTCACGCTGAAATCCGGCGACCGGGAAGGTGCGCTGGATTGCCTCGCCGAAGCACGCAAACACCACGGACTGACCAATGAGGGATGGGCCCAAGCTGAGACGGAACGGGTCTATGCCCTCGCATCTTCAGAGAATGGGGTCGCTGAAAACGAGTTTCGTTTGGGTTTGGATGTCGCGCGACAACAGAATGCCAAGATGTTCGAACTTCGAACGGCATTGGACTATGTCAAGCACTGCCAAAAATACGGTCGAGCTGCCTTTCCCACTTCCGATCTTCGTGCCGTCTTGCAAACGGTCACGGGCGGAGAGCATACAATTGACGTGAGCGATGCCTTGAAATGGCTTGATGAAACAACCGTCGGCTAACGCACGTCTGCTCAAGATGACACGGACGGGTAACTCGTCCCTTGCGCCTCCTAGGTTCGAGAGGCTTCAAACGCCGCCCACGCTTTTTCAAAGGCGTCGAAATCGAACCCTGATTGACGCGCGGGCACCAGGATAAGCTTCTCAGTTTCAAGCAACTTGATGATCGCCTGTTCAAGCACGTCCATCACCTCGGGCGGAACCACCAGTGCGCCATGCCGGTCTGCATGCACAAGGTCCCCGTCCCTGATTGAAAGTCCGAAGATCGACACCTGCGTTCCAACCTCTTTCACGTGCACGAAACCGTGGCTTGGCCCGACCGAGCCCGCCACAACCGGAAACCCGTCGGGCAAATCGCCGAGGTCGCGCATAACCCCGTTGGTTAATGCGCCACTGATGCCAAAACCCTTGTGGATCGTGGTGTTGATCTCACCCCAATAGGCACCGATGCAGTGCGGGTAATCCGTATCCTCGACCACGGTCACGACCGGACCGGTCCCCGAAGCCATGTTCCGGTAGTAGTCCATCCGACGCTTTCGGATCACCTCTGGCGCCTCGGTCGGCGGGTTCACGGCGGCAATCTTCGCGGTGCGTGCATATCCCACCATCGCGCCCGCACCGGGATCAGAGCACAACATGGTGCCCCGGGTGAAATCATTGAACCCTCGTTTGCCTTGCGCCACTTCGATGGCGTTGCAAACCGTGGCGGTATCGACCTTTTTCAGCAGGTTCAGCAGGGAATTCTTCATATCGCCTCCAGCCAGCGGGTCAGAGCCGCCGTGGTTTGTTGCGGTTGTTCCAAAGTCGGCAGGTGACCAGCCCGTTCGATAACCTCGAGCCGGCTCTGCGGCATCAGCGTGTGCATCATTTCGTGCCGCGATACCGGACATAAGGCATCGTCGCGCCCACACAGAACAAGGGCTTCACCGTTGAAGTTTTGCAGCGTTTCGCTTTGGTCTGGCCGATCTCGCAACGCTTTGGATTGATTGACAAAGACATCGGGACCAAGACCCTCTGCCATATCCATGCAAAGGTTCAGAATTGCAGCTTTGTCCGGGCCATCGGTCAGATAGTTGGGTTTCATCTCGTCCGCCATCACGATGCGCAGGTCTCCTCGTTCGACAGCCGCAATCTGCGGACCGCGCCTGGCTTTGACCTCATCCGTTTCGGCCAAATGGTTGGTGTCCATCAGCGCCAGGCCCACCACACGGTCCGGTGCCTGCCGCAGGATTTCCATAGCCACGATACCGCCCATTGAGAGCCCCGCCACAGCAAACCGTTGCGGCGCGCAGGCCAGCACGTCTTTGGCAAGAGCCGCCATCGTGTCATGGCCCCCGATTGGCGCAGTCAGAATTGGAACCCTGCCCGACAAAGCCGCGATTTGGGCGCTGAAAAGTCGCGCGTCACACATCATCCCAGGCAACAGAACAAGTGGCGTCATTTGACCAATGCGGCCCCTTCGGCAAGCGCGCCCAGCTTGGCATAGGCTATGTCCGGGTCGACCGCGCCGAAGCCGGCAAAAGTGCCAAAGCCGCAATCCGATCCCGCAATCACCCGGTCGCCCCCTACGATATCCGCAAAGCGTTCAACCCGCTGCGCGATCAGTTCGGGATGTTCGACAAAGTTCGTCGTGGTGTCGACGACGCCCGGCACCAGAATCTTGTCGGCTGGAATTTCGGCTTTGCGGTCACGAAACACGGTCCATTCGTGGGCATGGCGCGGGTTCGAGGTTTCGAACAGCACATAGCGCGACTTTGTCGACATCAGTGTCGAAAACACCTTGTCCATGCCGATATCGCAGCAATGCGGACCTTCGTAATTGCCCCAGCAAATGTGAACACGCACCTTGTCGGCCGGCACATCCTGCAACGCGTGGTTCAGCGCCTCGACATGCATGTTGGCGATTTTCAGGAACTCATCGTCGGACAGATCGGTGAACAACATATGCCGCGACAGAGCAAGATCGGGGCAATCCAGTTGCAGATCAAGACCCGCACCAACAATGGTTTCGTATTCCGTCTTCATCACGTCGGCCAGCGCTACCAGATAGGCCTCGCGCGTTGGGTAAAAGTCGTTTTGCAGGAACAGGGATATCACCCCGGGGCTGGCGGCGTTCATGAAGCCGCGCGCCACCCCGTGTTCGGCCATCGCCGCCTTGAGATTGGCAATATCCTTCTGCAACTCATCCTGCCCTTTTGAACGCACCTCGCCCACGCACATGGGCCGGGCATATTGCGGGGTTCCGCCGTCATTCGCCAGCCGCTGCAGAAAGCCCGGGAACATCTTGAGGTCCGCTGGCGCGTTGCGCGGGCTGTCACCGGCAAAGCCGGTGTAGCGGTCCTTGACATAGGTGGCGTACGAGATTTTCGAGGTTTCACCGTCCGATACGATATCAATCCCGGCCGCCGCCTGTTTGCGCACGGTATCGGACACGGCTGCGGTCATGCAGGTGTCAAATTTGGCCTGATCGAACGGCTCCTCCCGCTCGCGTGCGAAGATGAAGTCCACGACCTCCTGACTGCGCGGCAAGCTTCCCACGTGGGTGGTCAATATGCGGGTCATTTGTTCATCTCCCTTCGAAACTCAGTCCCGCGCCGGGACGGATGCCCGACGCAGGTTCTATTTGGCGCGCCCCAACCGGAAGGGGAACGCGCGCTGGCACCATTAAGCACCCGTCCAGGTCGCCCCGGCCGGATCATCGGTTGCAGTGATCCGGTACAGGCCCGCTTCGCCGGTCATCGAAGGCTCGGCGCTGTAGCTTTCGCCGGGCAAGGCCAAGGCAGTGTCGCCGTTCGACAGGGTGGTCTCAACATCGTTGATCCGGATGCGCCAGTGACCGCTTGCGGGCATCAATACGACCGGTTTTTCAGCCACGACCGCCTCGGTCACGGCCGAGCCGCGTGTCAGAAAATCAACCTCGAACCCGGGCTTGTCCTTGATCAGACCCTTTTCGCCGATCACAACCGCCGGCTTGTGCGCCGCCAGTGCCATCAGGTCCCAGTAGCGGGCGACATATTTGCCGATCACCGCGTCGACGGGAACCTCGGGGTACGCTTTCAGTTCTTCTTCGGTCAGCAGCGGCATGGGCTGCACATTGTGCGGCAGGTCCTCGCCCTTTTTGCTGTCGTACAGAACACCGTTATTGCCCAGCATCAGACCATGTGCCTGTGCGTCCTCGATCACCTGCGGTGCCCAGGTCACGCCGCCACCGGCATCGTCGCCACCCAGCATCGACATGATCATCCCATAGTCCTGGCCCACATTCTCGAAGCCGCGGAAGATGCCCGTCGGGATGTTGAAGATGTCACCTTCCTCGGCGATGAACTCGCCTGCAGTGCCATAACGGCCCCAGAAGAACCGCCACCGGCCTTTGGCAACAAAGAAAACCTCGGCCGTGGTGTGGCTGTGAAGCGAGTTGCGGCATTTCGGGGGCTGCCCCGCTGCGCCGATGTTGAACCCGATCTTGTCGGTGATGTGGACGTGCTGGTCCGGGCTTTCGCTGACCCCGCCACCGATGATGGTAAAGTTCTCTTTCTGGTCCGAGCCCGGCGTGTGGGCGTCGATAAATGCGGCTTTACAGGGTTTCAGTTCGCCATAGCGGACAATGCGGCTTTCGATGGTACTCATATCTTTCTTCCTTTTGCGGGGGGTTTGATCGGATCAAACCGTTCCACCCGGCGGGCGATTGTTCAGCCGCCGGGCGCGCAGGCTGGCGCGGTGGGCGTGGTAACGCCGCATCGCCTGCCCGGCATCCAGATTTGAGATACGGCACGGCATGCTAGAGATCGCCAGTTTTCAAAAGGATCTGTTTCCAGATCGATGTTTCGTCAAAAAGGGTGTATTCCCTGCGCAGACCCCAGGGGCCAAACTCGGCCTGGCTGATACCCAGAACAAAGACCTCGGCCCCGGTTGGAACGCCAAAGACACCCCAGCCGTCGTGCTTGCCGTGCAGCGTCCAGCGGATCGCGGCGCGCGGCGGCATTACCGGATCGTCGCGGCCAATCTGGTGCTGAATCTTGAATTCTGCATTCGGGAACGAGGCGCGCAGGCCCATCCAGAACCGGTCCACCGGACCCCAGCTGTGTCCTGTGGTGCCGCCGGGATATTCCGACAAGACGGCGCGGTCATACTCTGCCTCGATCACACCCATGTCGGCATTCATGATACGGGTCAGAATATCAGCGTATTTCTGACCCCACTCGTTGTCATTTCCACGCCCTTTGTAAGGGCCTGGCTTGTCATTTGCGGGCGTGTAGGGTTGCACGCAGGCGTCTGGCCCACCTTCACGGGCGATCAGGTCTCGGGCGTATTCCTTGGGATCCCAGCCCATCTGCTGAACAATCGCGCTCTGGTCGCGGATCAGCCATTCGTCGTTGATCTGGTTGTTGATGGCGTGGCAATCGGCCAGAATCCGGTAAACCAGCTTTTTCCCTGTGGCCTTACCGTAAACGCCATCGCCCAGATGGGTCGCCGTTGACAGCAACCGGTGCGAGGACAGCATCCCTGCTTCCGGGGTTCCGGACCAGATTACATCCTCGCCCAGAAGCGTACGGTCGGGAAACTCGGCAAGGGTGGCCATCGTGGCGGCGATAACACCCTGATTGCCAACCACAACCGATCCAGGTGAGCGCACCACGATGTCCGGCGCGTAATAGTGATGCAGCGTGGCTATGCCGCGATCCTCCCAGATCTCCTTGGTGATGCCGATGATGTAATCGGGAAAGTCTTTGAATTTGGGATCAAACCCCTTCATGTCTTCCATCCTTCAGGTATGCGGGCCGAGCCGCGAACAATAAGAGGTCCGTCAATCTCGACCCGGCGCGGACTGACATCAGGATCTTCGATTTTGCTGAGCAGAATATCGACGGTCTCAGCGACCATGCGGTTGGCGGGTTGGCGAATGGTGGTCAGGTTGTACGCCGGCCATGACGCCACGGCGACATCGTCATATCCGATGACCGAAACGTCGCCCGGGACATTCAAACCCAACTCGAAGCGCAGCGTGTCCATCACGGAAATGGCCATGTGATCGTTGGCGACAAACACAGCATCAGGCGCATCGGAGTTGAACATCTTAAGCGTCGCTTGCCGGGCTTCTTCGGCCACAAAATTCCCGACTTCGCGGGCGTGCAGCGTGACCCCAGCCTCCTTCAAGGCCGCCACGAACCCTGCTTCGCGATCCCTCTGGGTCGAAGCACCTTCCCATCCGGCGATGTAACCAATCTTTTGGTGCCCGCCGGCCAACAGGAACTCGGCGGCCTTTCGTCCTCCGGCCACATTGTCGGACGTAACTGACGACATGGCAGTATCGTCCTGTGCCCGATTGAACAGCACCATCGGTACGCCTGCGGTTCGGCAGCGGTCGGACAGATCCGACGACAGTGCAACCGAGGCCGCGATGATCCCGTCGACCTGAAAGTCGAGTATTTCCTCGACCACGTTGTCGATATTTCCAGCCTGATGCGAGGCCATGAAAATCAGCACGTGGTACCCACGCTCCTGCAGTGTGTTTGTCAGCTTTTCCAGCGCCTCAGGATAGAACTGATTGTTCAGATATGCGACAACAAGCCCGATGATCCGGCTTTTCCCAGACACCACGGCGCGGGCCAGAACGTTCGGGCGATACCCCAGTTCCTTGGCGGCCTTGCGCACCTTTTCCACGGTTTTCTTTGATGCCGATGCACCAGGGGTGAAGACCCGGCTGACCGCAGATTGGCTGACCCCTGCGAGGCGGGCGACTTCCAGTGATGTAACCTTGTGTGTCGCCATCAGTCCGCCGTCCAACCCCCGTCAACCATAAGCGCCGTGCCGGTCACCAAGGCCGATGCATCCGACGCCAGGTAGACCACCGCCCCCATGATGTCCTCAATCTCACCCGGCCGGCCCAGCTTGATCTTGTCCAGAATCCAGGTTCGTTTGTCCGGATCGTCGAACGTTGACCTGGTCAGGTCGGTCAAGATGAATGTGGGACAGATGGTGTTGACGCGGATCTTTGCGGATCCGAACTCCAGCGCCATCGCCTTTGAAAACCCCTCGACGGCGAATTTCGACGCGCAGTACACGGCGCGTTCCCGGCCCCCCACATGACCCATCTGGCTTGAGATGTTGATCAGCGAACCGGGGCGGCCGACCTCCAACAACCCTTTGGCAACGGCTTGGGTCAGGAAATAGGCCCCTTTGACATTAACGCCCATGACGGCGTCAAAATCATCCGGTTGCGTGTCCACAGCCTTGCTGTGGCGGGCAAGGCCGGCCGAGTTCAGCAAAATGTCGAAAGGTCCGTTTTGCGCCACGGCCGCGGCTGTGGCTGCAACGTCCGAGACGTCCAGCTCAAGTGTCTTGGCTGACCATCCGCGCGCTGACATCTCATTCGCGATGTCTTGCAACGCGCCAACGCGGCGCGCTGCCAATGTGACCTCAGCACCATGTTCCGCAAGGGCTACAGCGCAGGCCATGCCGATGCCAGATGAGGCGCCGGCGACCAGAGCGCGCTTGCCGCTCAGACTGAAACTTGGGGTGCTGGGGAATTGGGGCATATCAGACCTCGCCGACCGGGAACGGAATTGTGCCCGGAACACGTGCCTTGTTGAACTCGCGCAGGCGGGCAAAGACATCTACGCCCAGTTGGCGGTAGGCGTCCAGCAGATCGACCATCACCCAGTTTTCTCGGATCAGGCCATCCTCGAGCCTCCAGAAATCAAGGCTGCGCATGGTGATCCGCTTGCCGGACGGCGCAATTCCCATCCAGCCATCATGCGTGACGGTCTGAATCATGTCCGGCCAACCGGTCACGGCGGCATAATCACCATCGCCAAAGAAGTGGTAGGTGATTTCATCGACGTATTTGCCGCGGTCGGGCATACCGTTCAGAAAGGGGATCTGGTGCCAGTTGCGGAAACCCGCGATGCCGCGCCCGGTTCCAATCCCGGCGGGGCCGTACCAGTTCATGCGCGGATGCCAGAACTTCTCCATCTCCATCACTTCAGGCCCACCCTGGCTGGGGTGTTTCTTCAGATGGTCCAACATGTCGACGATATGGGCGCATGAAGTCTTTGACTTCGCTTCATCCCACGGACCTGGCACCATCCCGTCGAGCGTCGCAGGGCCGGGAATACAGAACTCCAGCCCCAGTGACGGAACCATCGGCCAGGCCTTGGCCTGCATCATCACTTCGGGGATGTCCCAGAGCGTCTGGATTTCCACAACCTTGTCGCCTTCGAAGCGATAGAATTCGTGGAACCGCATATGGGTCAGATGCCCCGTCGGCGGGATGTCCAGCCAGGGGGCGACGAAGGTACCAACGTAGTGGCCGCCACAGCCGACCCAATCATTGCCCTGTTCGGTCCGGCCACCCATCACGATCCAGTCACGACGCTCCAGATCGGGCATGGATCTCAGCAGCGGCGCATAACAGGTGTCATAGAGTTCCTGCGGTCCGGTCAGGTCACCAAACGGGTGCGGCATGTGAACGATGGCATCCGGCGCGATCACCGCACCCAATGCCGCGCGAACGCCGGTTTCATCGAAGTTGTACATGGCCTCGCGCAGAGGCGCGATCAGGGCCTTGTGGGTAGAGTGTTTGTCCATTGCGAAATCTCGCATTGCTTTTACTGCTTACTTCAGAAATTTCGTGACGCCCGGGCCAATCCCGGGCGCTGGTTTGACAGCGATTTCCGCCGCGCCTGTCAGGTGGCCTCGGCGGTCTCGCGATACACAGCACCCTCTCCATACGGCACGTTGATGCCGCCAAAACGGCGGACGCGGATGTTGCACTGTTCGGCGTGGCCGACAAAACCTTCCAGCATGCAAAGCCGCGAACCGTATTCGCCGACCATTGTTGCGGCCTCGTCGGTCAGAACCTTCTGATAGCTGTGGGTTTTCAGGAACTTGCCCACCCAGAGGCCGCCAGTGTAACGCCCGGCTTTCTTGGTCGGCAGCGTGTGGTTGGTGCCGATTACCTTGTCGCCATTGGCAACGTTGGTGCGTGGCCCGAGGAAAAGCGCGCCGTAGCAGGTCATGTTTTCCAGGAACCAGTCATCGCGGTCGGTCATGACCTGAACATGCTCGGACGCGATGTCATCAGCCACTTGCAGCATCTCGTCATAGGTATCGCAGAGGATGACCTCACCATATTCCTCCCAACTGACCTTGGCAGTACCGGCGGTGGGCAGGATGCCGAGGATACGGTCGATCTCGCTCAGCGTGTCTTCGGCCAGCTTGCGCGAGTTGGTGACCAGAACGCAGGGACTGTTATAGCCATGCTCGGCCTGCCCCAGCAGATCGGTGGCGCAAAGCTCGGCATCGGCTGCGGTCTCATCGGCGATGACCATCGTCTCGGTCGGACCCGCGAAAAGATCGATACCGACGCGGCCAAACAACTGGCGCTTGGCTTCGGCAACAAAGGCATTGCCGGGTCCAACCAGCATGTGAACCGGATCGATGGTTTCCGTACCGATCGCCATGGCGCCAATCGCCTGAATGCCGCCCATGACATAAATCTCATGCGCACCGCCCAGATGCATCGCCGCGATTACAGCCGCGTTCGGCCTACCCTGAAATGGCGGCGTGCAGGCGATGATCCGGGGAACACCCGCAACCTTTGCCGTTGCCACAGACATATGCGCCGAAGCGACCATCGGGAACTTGCCACCGGGGACGTAGCAGCCCACGGACTGCACCGGGATATTCTTGTGCCCCAGGATCACGCCGGGCAGGGTTTCAATCTCGATATCCAGCATCGAGTCGCGCTGCGCCTGGGCGAAATTCATCACCTGCTTCTGGGCGAATTTGATATCGGCCAGTTCACGCTCGGACAAAGACGCAATCAGATCGTCGATCTGTTGCTGGCTCAGGCGAAAGCTTTCGGGCGAGTAGCTGTCGAATTTCTCCGACAACTCGCGAACCGCGGTATCGCCTCGGGTTTCGATGTCCTTCAGCGTTGCCTCGACAACGGCGCGGGTTTTGGCATCGTCGTCGGCCCGGTCAGCCTCGGGTTTGCCGCGTTTCAGGTGTTCAATTGCCATTGTCCTAATCCTCAGTTTTCGGGCCGGGGCGGAACCTTCTCTCCCCGGTCAAATGCTTCCCAGCCTTCTCCATTGAACAGATCAACGCCCAGCTGCGCGGCAACGTGGGCAAAATCGACATTCACCCAATTGTCGACGATCTTGCCGTCAACGACTTTCCAGAAGTCCATGTAGCGGATCTCGACCCGCTTGCCGGTGGGGGCGATACCCAGAAACTCGCCCGAATGTGTCGCCTCCTGCCGGCCAAAGGCTGCGGCCCACTCGCCCATGTAGAGGCGCGCTTCGTCGATGCAGGTCTTGTCGGAAAACGCCGCCTGAAACGGGCGCTGCCAGTTTTCCTGAAATTCCTTCAGCCCGGTCTTGGTGCCGCAGCCCTGGTTGCCCAGCCAACGGAACCCTTCCGCGAAAAACTCGCCGATATCGTCAATGCGGTGGTCGTTCAGACCGTCGACCATCCCCTCGATCACGGCCCGGGTTTGTTCGGTTTTGCTCATGTCCGTGTCGCGTGTCAGCACGGCCTGTTCAGGGCGGGAACCCTTCATGTCTCTATTCCTTATCTGGTTGCCAAGAGGTTTTCTGTGTGGACGGGGAGGGTTAGTCGGCCGTCAGAAAATCCCTTGGCATCCGGTTGAGCGCCGGGTGGCGCGCAATGGCATTATGTCTTGCAGATGCGCTCATCAGCCCTTGACCGCCCCTGCTGTAAGACCGCTGACGATCTGGCGCTGGAAGAACAGGATCAGTACGAACAACGGGGCAGTGGCCGAAACCACGGCTGCGACCGCGTACATGACCTTGCCTTCAACCTGGGTTGTGCCCATGAAGCTGTTGATGGCGGGAATGATGGTCTCGTTCTCTTCACTCAGCAGCATCACGGCCACGGTAAAGTCGTTATAGGCCAGCAGGAAGCTGAACAGGCCTGTGGTGATCACGCCGGGCCACATGACCGGGACAATAACATGCCGGAAGGCCTGAAACCGGGTGCAGCCATCAACCATGGCGCTTTCGTCCATGTCCTTGGGAATGTTCTTGAAGAACGAGTGCAGCATCCACAGGGTAAAGGGCTGGTTGATCGCCACAAGCACGATGATGGTGGTCGGCAGGATGCCCCAGACATTCCACTCGAAGAACCACAGCAGGTAACCCGAGACCAGCGTCATATGCGGCATCGCGCGGAAGACCAGCGCAGCCATCAGGATCCAGAACGCATAGCGGAAACCGGATCGCGCCAACGCATATCCCCCCAGCGTTCCGAAGGTCAGCGAGATCAGCACGGTGAAGAAGACCACAATGCCGGTGTTCTTGAAGTTGAACCAGAAATCTTCCAGAACCCACGCCCCGTGATAGCCGGCACCGGTAAAGGCGCTGCCGGTTTGCTCTATCGTGTTGGCACCGGTCAGGGCATTCATCCAGTTGGCCTTGGACAAGAAGTCGGCCTGTACCTTGAAGCTGCCCCAGAAGGTCCAGAAGAACGGGAAGGCAGCGATCAGCAGCCAGAGGGCCACGAAACCGTAAGAGAACAGCTTTAGCGGGGTCATGCGGGATTGTGCTTTGGTCGCCATGTCGTGTCCTCAGTGAGATTTACGGGTGAAGTCGCGCCAGGTGCGAACAAGCACCGGAGACATCAGGATGACCGCAAGGATGATAGTTATCAGCGAAGTCGCACCTGCTGAGGCATAGAGCGGATTGCCGCTTTCGCGCAGATCGTTGTAGATGATCCAGCTGAGCGACTGTGCGTGGGCCTCGGCTTTGAAGCTGACGATCGGCTCAAAAACGCGGAAGTTATCCATGATCAGCATGAGCGTCACAAACGAAACCAGCGGCATCAGGTGTGGAACGATCACATGGATCAAGCGCTGCCACTTCGTCGCGCCATCGATCTGTGCCGCTTCCATCGTATCATCGGGGACGGTTTGCAGACCCGCGTAGAAGGTGATGAAACTGAACGGCAGGGTATGCCACACGCCGTAAACCATCAGCATGGTCCATGTCAGCGCCGTCGACGCCTTCAAGCTGAGTGTCGGATCATTGAATATGCGTTGAATGGTGGCGCCGATTACACCATCACCATCGACCATCCAGAACAGGATCAGCGAACCGACAAGCGGAGTGACAAGAAACGGCAGTAGCGAAATGAAGATCGCAACCCCTTTGAGCGCGCGGGGCAGGTTGTTGACGCCAACGGCAATGGCCAGCCCAAGGGCCAACACCAACGGCGTGACAATAAAGGTATAGGCCAGGGTGAATGTCAGGGCGCTGTAGAACGGCAGGTTATACACCTTAGCCCAAAAATCACCCAGGCTTTCAGAGCTTGCCCACGCTTCTCCGATCTCGGCAAAAGCCAGGTGTGAACGGTTGATGTATGTGCCCAGACCGTTAAACCGCCCAAGGGGTTGTTCTGCGCGCAGCTTTGCAGTGGCCTCGGTGTCGACCGTGGTGGTCGGGGTACACCCAAATGGTCCGCAGCTTTCAGAAACCAGCAGAACCTGCTCATGCTCGACAAAGAGCGATTGGACGAAAACCGAGACGATCGGCAGAGCGATGAACAGGATCATCGCGGAAAGCGTGGGCAGAATGAACCAGAAAAAGGTGCGGTGCTTCATGGCGTACGTCCCAGTCTTTAGTCCGGAAAAAGATGAGGGGGGCAGATTGCGCCCCCTCAAGTCGGGGAGTGTTACTTGAGAAAGCCGGCTTCTTTGGCCGACGTCCGGTAGGCGGCTTCGACATCCGCCAACGCCTGTTCAGCGCTTTCGTCACCCTTCAGAAAATCCGCCAGCTCCGCACCAAGTGCCGCATGCAGAAGGCCAATTTGCGGGATCATCGGATAGGGTTTCGCACCACCGCTAACGGTCTCTGCAACCCCTGCTGCAGCCGGTCCGGGCTGGAACCCGTCAAGCAGCCAGACGGCATCATCGTTGTTTGCTGCAACCATTTCCGGGGTCAGGGCGCTGATCAGTGCAGCAAAGGATGCCTCGGCCTCTTCATCCGACACGTTGGATGCGATGGTAATACCGTCCCACCACAGCGTGGCAGATGGGATCGATCCGCCGCCAACGGTTGGTGCAGCCGACAAAACTGTATTCGAGGTCACCTCTTCGGTGGACCCTTCATCATCCAGAATTGGCGCGCCGCGCGAACCCCACATGACGGCCAGAGCCGCCTGACCGGATTCCCAGAGACCCTGCGTTTCGTTTGACGCGTGGGTCAGGTGGTCGGGGTGGGCGTATTCCGCCAGAGCCTTCATGACTTCCAGTGCGGCCACGCCTTTTTCGTTGTTGATCGACGGCTCGGCCGAACCGGGTACAAAGAACTCACCGCCATGACCGAGATAGATCATGTTGAACACCTCGGCCAGGTTCCATCCGGTCTGAAGGTTCATTGCGATCGGATGTTCCATGATACCGGCAGCACGGATTTTCTCAGCGGCTTCCAGAACTTCTTCATAGGTGGCCGGGATGCCGTCGAAACCAGCTTGTTCCAGGATATCCTTGCGCGAGAACAGGTGCTGCGAGTTCGCCATGAAGGCCACAGCCATGACATTGCCATCGATGGTGATCAGCAGGTTCGGCGGGATGCTGTCTTTGTATTTTTCGACCAGATCGTTCAGCGGCCGCACCAGACCGTCGTTCATCAGCTGGGTCAACGTCGAGTTGGCCAGGATCACCGATGTATATTCCGACGGGTTCGGGGTCAGAGCGGCGTTCATGATCGAGCGCGCTTCGGTGGTGTGGTTGGTGTTGAATTCAGCCGCTGCCCCACCACAATTGGCTTCGGCGGCTCCCGCGACGGCGTGGATCGCCGGAAAGTCACTGGCCAGAATGCGGATCGATTGCCCCTCGGGGCCACAATTGGCGGCATAAGCTGCCGAGCCCATCAGGCCCACAAAGGCGGTTGCTGTAGCGATTTTTCTTAGGAACATTTCTGTCTCCCTGTTGTTTTGAGAATTTGAGCGCGAGGCCCGTTCGCGCATGAAGTTTTGTTGCCGGGGTTCGCCCCGATCATTGAGCAGGGCCCTGTTCAGATCCGGGCGCCGGTCTTGCCATCAAACAGATGGCAGATTTCGGCCGGAACCGAGATTGAAACCATGTCGTCGATCTCTGCCCGGAAATTCTTGTCTGCCTTCACCGATATGAGGGCACCGCCAACGCGAACCGAAATCATAGTGGCGTCCCCCAGCAATTCCTGCGTGTAGATCGGGGCGTTGATCTGCCCCTGCCCTTCGGCAGCAAGGCCGGCATCTTCGGCCCGGAAGCCTAATGTCAGCGGGCCGTCCGGAGCGTTCAGCCCGGAAATTTCAACGTTTTTGGCCGTGAAGGTGCCGCCCCGTGCCTCACCTTCCATCAGGTTCATCGCAGGGTTGCCGATGAAGCTGGCGACAAAAGTGTTGGCCGGAGTGTCGTAAATGTCGGTCGGGCTTCCAACCTGCTGCACCACGCCTTGTTTCATGACCACAACACGATCGGCCAGCGTCATCGCTTCGATCTGGTCGTGGGTCACATAGATCGTGGTCACCGCCAGTTCGTGGCTGAGGTTCTTGATCTGTGCCCGGGTGGACACGCGCAGCTTGGCGTCAAGGTTGGACAGCGGCTCGTCCATCAGGAATACGTTCGGCTCGCGCACGATGGCGCGGGCAAGCGCGACGCGCTGACGCTGACCACCTGACAATTCCGCAGGCTTGCGATGCAGGAAGTCGTCCAGTTCCACCATCGCCGATGCACGGCGTACTTTTTCGTCATGCGTGGACGGGTCGATTCCGCGGACCTTCAGCGGGAACCGGATGTTCTCGTAGACGTTCATGTTCGGGTACAGTGCATAGGACTGGAACACCATCGCCACGTCACGATCCTTGGGCTCCATGTCGTTCACGCGAGTCCCGTCGATCAGAATGTCGCCCTCGCTGGCATCTTCCAGACCGGCGATCATGCGCATGGTTGTCGTCTTGCCGCAGCCTGACGGGCCAAGAAGAACCAGAAACTCCTTGTCGGAAATCGTCAGGTCAAAATTATCAACCCCCACAAAAGAACCCCAACGCTTTCCAACATTGCGAAGTTGAATTTCGGCCATTCTGCCCTCCCAGCTGGACCTAGCGTGCATACGTTTGCAAAAAGCATAGACAGCAAAAGAAACATCTGGCAAGTTTTTTTTGCATGCGCATGCAAAATCACCCCTTGCCATCCGTGGCATACAGCTCCATCCCAGCGCTTAGAGCACTGAAAGAAATTGAAAATGTCCTACGAAGCCCAAAAAGCCGTCGTCGTCGATTACTATGAAGCACTCAGCAAGAACGGAGAATCGGCCGCCGCTGACGCGATGTCCGAGTTCTGTGCCGAAGACTACTTGTGGCGCGGATTTCATCCGTTTGATGAATTGCGTGGCACCGACGCGGTGGTACAGAGATTCTGGCAACCGCTAAGGCACAGCCTGCGACATATGCAGCGACGGATGGACGTGTTCATGGCCGGCCGAAACGAGATGGACGGATTTTCCTCGGTCTGGGTTGTTTCCATGGGCCATCTGATGGGGCTGTTCGACAATGCCTGGCTGGGCATCGCCCCCACAGGCAAGATGGCGTTTCTGCGATATTGCGAGTTCAACAAGGTCGAGAACGGCAAGATCACCGAGACGGCGATGTATTTCGACATTCCTCATCTCATGATGCAGGCCGGGTTGCGGCCATTCCCGCCGCAGACCGCAGCTCAGCTTGTCCAGCCCGGGCCGATGACGCACGACGGTCTGATGTTCGGACCCCAACCCGCCGAGGAAGGAGAACGGACCCTGGCGGCCATCAACGCCATGATTTCCGATCTGGGCCAATGGGATAGCGGTCTCAGCCTTGAGGACGAGCTGCGGCGCACATGGTGCGAAGACATGATCTGGTGGGGTCCGTCCGGTATCGGTGCAACCTACACAATCGAGCGCTACGCACAGCAGCATTCAGGCCCCTTCCGCGCAGGATTTACGGATCGGTCGAAAACCAAGCACATTTGTCGGATGGCGGAAGGTTGTTATGGCGGGTTTTTCGGATGGCCGAATTTCACGGCCCGTCCCACCGGCGGGTTTATGGGGATGCCTGCCACCGACAAAGCTGCCGAGTTCCGGGTGATCGACATCTATCGCCGTAAGGGTGACAAACTTGCCGAGAACTGGATTTTCATCGACCTTCTGCATTTCTGGAAACAACAGGGTGTCGACATTCTGGGGCGCATGGCAAAGGTGCCGCGAACATGACCGGCTGGATCGACGCGCATCACCACCTTTGGGATCTTACCGCGGTGCATTACCCATGGCTGATGGCGCGCGGGGTGGACAGGTTCTTTGGTGACCCGAAACCCATTCAGCGGGATTACCAGTTGAACGAATTTCGCGCAGACGCCGCAGCCTGCGGCATCCGCGCTTCGGTGCATATCCAGGTGGGGGCCGAGAACAGTCTGGACGAAGCCAGATGGGTTCAATCCGTCGCCGGCACCTCCCCGGACTGGCCGATGGCGCAGGTAGTGTTCTGCGACCTGACATCGTCCGATCTGTCCGACCGACTGGACACATTTCAGACCCTGCCGACTGTGCGTGGCGTGCGCCAGATCGTCGGTCGCGCGCCCGGAGAGGACGCGCAAACCGGCACCAATGCTTTGCTGGACGATCCACACTTCCTGGCTGGCTTGCAGGAAGCCGGACGACGAAAGCTCAGCTTCGATCTGCAACTAATTCCTGAATTGATGGAGAAGACCGCCCGCGTTCTTGCGCAGGCGCCGGAGACGCCGATTGCGCTCTGCCATGCCGGATCGCCCCATGACCGCAGCCCAACGGGCCTGAAAAGCTGGGCCGTACAATTGCGCGTCCTGTCCGACTTGCCGCATGTAACCTGCAAGCTGTCCGGTCTGGGCATGTTCGATCACACCTGGACCACCGACAGTATTCACCCCATCGTGGAAGTCTGTCTTGAACAATTCGGACCAGAGCGGGTCATGTTCGGATCGAACTTCCCGGTCGACAAACTCTACAGCGATTACGCGACTCTGGTGCAGGCTTACTGTGATCTGATTCCGGCTGAGGTTCAGGCGGCCGTATTCCACGATACTGCCGCGCGGTTTTATGACCTGAAGGCCCCAACGGCATGATATTCATCTTTGAAACTTCCGTGAATCCCGAGTGGATCGACTACAACGGCCACATGCGGGATGCCTATTACGGGCTGGTCTTCAGCCTTGCGGTCGATGCAATGCAGGATGAGGTCGGCTTTGATGCCGATTATCGCACACGCACCGGATGTACGATCTACCTGCTGGAAGATCACAAGTTTTACCTGCGAGAAGTCAAGGAAGCGGACCGGCTTCGCATTGAAACCCGAGTTCTGGACTGTGATGAAAAACGCTTTCATCTGCACATGCAGCTGGCAAAAAACGCGATACCTGAAACATCCAGCCCGACGCGCGATGCATATACGGCAGCCAGCGTGCCGAATGCCGCGTTGGAAATACCAACCATGAATACCGAAAAGACGGCCACGGGCGAATTTCGCCACAGCCCCGGCAAATCAAGTGATACGCTGACCAGCGCGGCAGGTGTTGCCCCGGCAGAAATGGCGGTTGGCAGCAGCGCGGCGCAGTAGACGATGGCCGCCAGAACAAAGAAGAAATAACCCGAGGTATCACCCGTCACGAGCAGCATCTGACCAGCGGTCGAGGCGGCGAGGTTCACCATTGTGTATATTCCGAAAACCCGCCCCCGCGATGTGCTGTCGGTTCTTTCGTTCAGCCAGCTTTCCACAATCATCGCCGCGCCGGCAAAACAGAACCCAGAGACCGCGCGAAGCGGAATCCACACCCACGGTGTCATCAGAAGAAGCGAAAGCAAAACGGTGATCGCCGCCAGGGCGCACATAACGCCGAAGGACCTGACATGGCCAACCTTCGCCACCAAATACGGCGTCTGCAAACACCCAAGGACATAACCGATCGCCCATCCGGTCCCGAGAAGACCCAGCGAGGCGGCCGAAAACCCCTCCTTTTCTCCACGCACGGGCAGAATCAGGCTGTTCATGCCCCCTGCAAGCAGAAGAAAACCAGACCCCAGAAGAAGGGCCGCCAATGGAAGTAGCTGTCGTGCCATGGGATGACTATCACCGGGTCTGCGAGAGAAATCAAAAAACCCTGTGAAAATCAGAGAACAGCACCCGGTCAATCACCAGAACCTGGACCGCTCAGAGGAGTTTGGCACTTTGCGAGCCGCAATTTTCTGAGACACTGTTCTTGCCGACATCAGCAAGGTTTTCAAACGCGCGCATAGTCATATCCGCGGACCTGCGCAAGTCGTCCCGGTGCGAACAGCGGGAAGACGCCGCTCGATTGACAAGACAGGCGCATGGGCCTCATGACAAAGGCATCAGCATATCCACGCAGTCGTGTTCAAAGACGGCTCCGCGAAATCTGACAAAGTGATTTAAGTTGACCGATTTCAAAAAAACATCTGTCAGGATAAATCAATATGATCTAAAGCACACATCCTAGGTGCACCTTTTTTGGTCCGTCCCAAGGCAAGCATTGGGGGAGAAGGTCAGATAACAAACGCGTCTCATGAACCTGTCACCCCGACGGATGTGATCGTGTGCCCGAACTGTGATGCCGCATTTCGGCTGGTTAAGCCCGAATTCGCCGAGCGTGCCAGATGCGCCAGATGTCACACTGTGCTCATTACTCCGAAGCGGAAGGCCGGTATGCAGATCATTGCCCTGGCTTTTTCGGTCGCTGTACTTGTGGTCGCAGCAATGTTCTTTCCGTTTCTCACCGTCAGGGCGGGTGGCGTTCACAACTCGGTGTCGATCATGAGCACCGCGCTGGCGTTCCGAGGCGGCATTTACGGCCCTCTCGTGTTGGCCATGATCCTGCTGATCGTTCTGATCCCGCTGGCCCGCGCAGTCCTCAGCATCTATGTACTTCTGCCGATCGTGCTGGAACGCCCCTTACTGCCCGGGGCAAAGCCCGCGTTTCGATGGGTCGAAGCGCTGCGCCCCTGGTCCATGGCCGAGATCTTTGTGCTGGGCTGCGCCGTTGCGCTGACCAAAGTTGCTGACGTCGCCGAAATTCAGTTCGGCGCTGCCTTCTGGATGTTCACCGCACTTGTCCTGCTCGTCATCGTGCAGGACAGTCTTCTGTGTAGATGGTCTGTATGGAACTCTCTGATTCATCCCAGAAAATAGTCAGCGCGCGCGAGCTTGGGCTGGTCGCCTGCCGATCCTGCACAAAGGTGCATCGCCTGGGCGAAACCCGCACCTGTCAAAGATGCGGGCGAAAACTCCGGTCGCGTGATGAATTGGCGATCCAGCGTGTTTGGGCATGGTGGTTGGTCGGCGTCATGGCGTACATACCGGCCAATCTGTACCCGATGCTGGAAACACGCACGCTTTTCACCCGGCAAGCAGACACCATCGTGGGTGGGGCCGTGGATCTGATCCATCACGGCGCATTCGGAATTGCGGCCATAATCCTGCTGGCCAGCGTCGCCATTCCGTTGGGCAAGTTTGCCGCTATCGCCCTATTGGCGCTCAGCCTATCCCGCCGGTCTTCACTCTCCATGACGCAGCTCCGACTGGTGCACGAGGTCGTGGAATATGTGGGGCGCTGGTCGATGATCGACATTTTTGTAGTTGCAACCCTGTCCTCTCTGGTTCAGCTCAGCAGCCTGGCATCGATCAGACCCGGCACCGCCAGTCTCTTTTTTGCACTCTCGGTGATATTCACCATGCTCTCCGCCCAAAACTTTGATTCAAGGTTGATCTGGGATTCACGCCAACGTCAGGAAGCCAAATGAACGATGTTCCCGATGTACCGATCGAACGGCAACCGCGCCGGATATGGGACCGTGTATCGCTGATATGGGTCATCCCGATTGCGGCGGTTGCGGTCGCGCTGGCGGTTGCCTGGCAGTCTCTTTCCAGTCAGGGCCGGGTAATTCATGTCACATTCGAGGACGGCGCGGGCCTTGTCGCAAACTCGACCGAGCTGCGCTTTCGCGATGTGGCTGTCGGGTTGGTCGAAAAGGTCGGCCTGACCGAAGGGCTTAAGGCCGTCGAGGCACAAATCCGTCTCAGCAAAGAGATTTCGCCATATGTCGATGCTTCTGCCCAGTTCTGGGTGGTTCGGCCTGAACTCACCACCCAAGGCGTGTCTGGACTCGAAACGGTTCTAAGCGGCGTCTACATCGAAGGCAGCTGGGATGCGAATCCGGGCGAACCGACCAAACTCTTCAAAGGCAGACCGCAGCCGCCATTGTTCCGGGCAGACAAGCCCGGATTGCAGCTGACCTTGCGCAGCTCGGCCCGTGGCCAGTTGACGGATGATGCGCCCATTCTTTTTCGTGGCATCGAGGTTGGGCGGGTCGGCAAAGCCTCGATCGATCCGCGCGGAAATTTTGCCGTGGCCGAGGCGATCATCTACAATCCGCACCAACGTCTCATCAATGACACGACGCGGTTCTGGGACACGTCCGGTTTCAGCATTTCAGTCGGCGCGGCCGGGGCATCTGTCGATTTCACTTCCATAGCCAGCCTCGTGGCAGGAGGCGTCACATTCGACACGTTCGTGTCAGGAGGCTCGACCGTATCTGACGGTACGTTGTTCCAGGTCTATGAAGACTCCGAAGCCGCACGGGACAGCATCTTCAACCAGTCGCAGGTCGATGAACTGTTTGTCAGTGTGATCTTTGACGACAACATCTCGGGCCTCAGTGTGGACGCACCCGTTGAACTGGCGGGTCTGAGGATTGGAACGGTGAACAGCGTCATCGGTCTTATTGATGAGGAGGCTTTCGGGGACAACCGGGTGCGCCTGAATGCGGTCCTGGCCATACAACCGACGCGTCTTGGCCTGCCAGATGAAGTTTCACCCGCTGCCGCGCTTGAGTTTCTGAAAACGCGGGCCGATGAGGGGATGCGCGCGCAACTGGCCTCTGCCAGCCTGCTTTCCGGTGGCTTGAAGGTGCAATTTGTCGACAACACCGATGATGATCCGTTCGACTGGAATGAAACCGCCGAAGGGATAACAATCCTGCCTACCACCCAGAGCGAAATCCAGTCGGGGGAAGCCTCGGTCGAGCGTGTTCTGACGCGTATCCAGGCGCTTCCGGTCGAAGAGTTGATGTCCAGTGCCGTCGCGTTTCTTGACACTGCCCGCGCTTTTGTGGCCAGCGACGCGATCCGGGAAACGCCCGAAGACCTGCGTAAGCTGCTGGCTGCAGCCACGGCCGTGGTTGAATCTGACGACGTTCGCTCGGTCGCGGGGAATATCAATAAACTGCTGGATCAGGTCGATGCAATGTTGACCGAACTCAGGACCGAGCAGGTCACACAGCGCCTGCTCGGCGCCGTGGATGCGGCGACAAACGCCATGGAATCCGTGGACACATCCATTGCCGGCCTTCCAGAGCTGTTGTCGAGCCTGAACACTCTGGCTTCAAGGGCCAGTGCTTTGCCCCTGGACCAGTTGGTCACCGAACTGACCGGGATTGTCGCAACATTGGATGAGCTCATTCAAACCGAAGGCGTTCAGGACCTGCCTGTGCAACTGAATGCGACACTGGCCGAAGTCAACGCCGCTTTGGTCGATTTGCGCGAGGGTGGCGCGGTCGACAACGTAAACGCAACCCTGACCTCGGCGCGCAATGCCGCCGACGCGATTGCCAGCTCGACCAGCGAACTGCCCGCTCTGGCCGAGAGAGCCAGCAAACTGATGGACGAGGCATCTGCCACCATCAGTGGATTCAACAAGGGTGAAGCACTCAGCCGCGATGCACGAGCGGCGCTGCGCGACATTCAGCAGGCGGCCAATGCGCTTGCGGCGCTGCTTCGAACGCTGGAACGCGATCCAAGCATATTGATCAAGGGACGATAGACATGCCGCTACAAAAATTCCTCACGTGCCTGAGCCTGGTGCTGTTGGCGGGCTGCGGCGGGCTGAACGACCGGGTTTCAGTCAATGAACCAACTTTGGAAGGCCGTGTCAGAATAGGCGTTTCATCGCTTGAGATCAAAGAACCATCACTGCCCGGTTACGCCGTGGCGGACGAGATTTCGATCGAGGGCGAAGGCGGTCTTCTGGTTACCGAGGGGTCGGTTCTCTGGGCGGACAAACCTTCACGCGCGATTGCGCTGGAACTGACCCGTCATCTTACCGGCCTGACCAGAACTCGGATTGCATCCTCACCGTGGCCATTCGAGGAACCGCCTGCAGGAATTCTGGACCTGCGGTTTGAATCCTTCGTGGCACGGGCCGACGGCACCTTTTTTGTCTCAGGGCAGTATTTCCTGGGTCGGCTCGACGGCGGGCGAGAACGGTCAGGGTTGTTTGAACTGGTTGAGCCAATCGGCGAACCGCTGAACAGCACCAACATCGCCAAGGCCCGGGGACGAGCCGTCGCAAACCTTGCCCGGTTCCTGGCAAGCAATGCACTGAAATAGTCCTTTGGCCGGGCGGTTGTCCATGTGACAAGGGGAACGCGCAAAGGGGTGAAGGCCGGTCAGATACGGGCGTTTTGAGGGCTTCATTCCAGCGCACCGCGCTCCAAACGAGCGCAAACCAGGCCTGCCCCAATCACTGCTGCCCAGGCATGTATTTTCAAAGGGCGTTCCCGCCTGCGGATTCAGGCGGCGATGGATTTCATTGCGCCCAGGAACTGGGCGACTTCGGCAACGCTGTTGTAGTGGCACATTGACACGCGCACACAGCTGTCCAGGCCAAGCGGAGTCAGGATGTTGCCAGAGTAGTGATCTGCCTTGCGCAGATGCGTTCGGATACCCTGCTCGTTCAGCATTCGCACCACGTCGACTGAAGGCACACCCTCGACCCGCAGCGACACCAGACCTTCGCGCGCCGGGTTGTCGATGCCGCCCAGAATGGTCACCTTCTCCATCTCGGCCAGACCCGGCAGGTTGCCGGTGCCGTGGATCATCGCATCCGTCAGCGCCTTTTCTTGCGCGTGGATCGCCTCACCCGCGGCAACGAATTTGGCCCGGCGGTCGGTGGCGTCGCTGACCTGCTCGCCCAGCCATTCGAAATAGCTGACCACGTCGGACATGGTGGCGTAAGAACCGGTGTCGCGGGTTCCCATTTCCCAGTTGTCGGCAGGGCCATCCAGCAGGCTGTTATGCGGCAAGGCCGTCAGCCGGTCCGAGATCCAGGCAACACCGTAACCATGGCGCGAGAACACCTTGTAGGGCGAGATCACATAGCCATCCACGTCATAGGCCGTCAGGTCGATCCGGCCATGGGCGGCGTGCTGGATGCCGTCGACGATGATGTAGCATTCGGGCGCAACTGCCCGGATGGCGGCGGCCACGGCGGCCACATCGACACCCATACCGGTCACCGGCGAGGTGTGGACGATGGTCGCAACTTTGGTGTCGGGCGTGACTTTGGCGGTATAGGCATCGGCGGTCACGGCGCCGGTGACGTCGTCATGTTCGACCAGAACGTGGCTCTGCCCGGCGACGCGCGCCCAGCGGTCGCAGGCGCTGCGGGTGGCCGGGTGTTCCAGGGTCGTCCCCAGAACCTGACCCGCGCCGGTGCCCAGACAGGCGTTCATGATCAGGCGGAACAGCAATTCGGTGCCACTTTCGCCCACAAAGAACTGCCCGCCCGGCGCATTCATGAACACGGCCATATCTTCCTTGGCCTTGTTGATCACGCGCACCAGTTCATGGCTGCCCGGATTGTCGCGCCCCTGATTGTCGGGAATGGCCGCATAGTCCTGCGAGGTTTTCACCACTGAGTTCAACGTCAGCGCGCCGCCCGCGTTTTCGAAGAAAATCCGGGGTCCCTGTTGCGGGCAATGGTCGATCTGGGCAAAGCGATCGCGGATCTGCTCAAGCAGCGGTGTGTTGATCTCGGGCATGGGGACTCATTCGTGTAAATACTTCTGTCTGACATATATTGTTCGCGGGCCCGGTTTTCTCACAAAAAATGAATGGGCAATGCCTTTGCATTTTTCATGCTTTATCGGACGATCAGGTATCGGCAGCCCCGACCAACGAATACGGTGCCTGACTTTGGTAAGCTGGCACCCGAATTCCCGTGATCCTCCCTTTATTTCGATACTGTCCCTCTCAAGGGCTTCCAAGCGACTGCGCCAACTTCACAGCCCCCAGATAGGCCGATCGACGCCAATCGGGCGGGGGGTTCAGCGGCGACAAGGCATCGGCCGTAAGATAAAGGTCGACGACTCCGTGCGCCACTGTCTGGACATCCTCCGGGTCCGCCGACGGATACTCTTTCTGGACAATTTGGCGGGCAAGCGCGTAGAACTCAGCCATAACACCCGTCAGAATTTGTCTGAGGTCCGGGTACTGTTCCACGACCATAACCAAAGCCTGATAAGCGTTGTTCAGTCGCGTGTCAGTTTCGCTTTCCTCGCTGAACAGGGCGTCCACGAAGTTCATTAGCCCCGGATAATCCTGCAAAGCTGTTCGCAAATTCTCCAGAGAGACGCGCTGTTCTTCCACAACATGCAGGGCCAAGGCGCGTAACATCTCGTCCCGGTTTCCAAGATGGTGCCGTATCAACGGCCGCTTAAGTCCGGATTCCTCCGCAATTCTCTCAAGCGTTGCGCCCTCAACCCCGAAACGGGCCACCAGCGTCATGAACGCATCCAGCACTTCGGCTTTGCGCTGTTTCTGAACCGAGGGACGCCCCATTGGTATTTCTCCGTCTCTTCAATTTCGAACCGGGCGGATCCGTCAAAACAGACCGTCAACTATTCTGAACTGCCCAGTGTCTGGCAGGCCGGAACTATGCTTTTTCCAGCTATTTTTCATCAAGCGCAAAGCTGGCGTATGTGCATTTTGCCGCCTGCCTTTAGGCATTTGCAAGCCCCGCAGATACCCGAGGAAAGTGAGTAGCGCCCTGACCCGCTGATTGGCAGCCAGACCCCGGGGCAAAGCGGCGTCACCACACCGAAATGCCCCGGTTCAAGACAACCATAACCTACCGGCAGGATGATCAGAACCAACCCGTAAAATACTGATCTGGCCAGTAAAAGAACGCCAGATCCACCGGAATACCCGGGCTGATCAGTGAGTGCTCGAATACAGGGTCATCGTAGAGATCATTCAATCCGGAAACCGCATAGCCTTCCGTTGGCGTCCAACTCTCATCGAGACCCATCTGATAATCACTGTCTTCGTCATGAAAAGCCACCACGCTGTAGTAGTTGTCATTCAGGTCCGGGAAATCGACGCGCTGCGGTTCCGTGCTGGCGGGAAGCGTGACGTAGCCAGCCGCCGTGTTGAAATCAAACGCGTCAAAAGAAGCCGCGTTGTCAAAGGCCATGACAACAAACTGGCCTCTGTCGATACGAGCACTGTGCAGGTTAATCACCAACCCACTGTCCGAAGACGTACCGGTCGAGGATGCCGATGTCCGGGGGATGTCCGTACCAAATCCCGAGGCCATCCAAGCTCCGCCGACGAACAGGGCCGTTGTTACCAGCGCCGCGACCATTCTCTGTGAATTTGAAGGCATGGCTTTAACCCCGTTTATCGCTTGCCGAAGCGTTGGCGCCTTGTTTTTGGGGTCGCCAGCCCGGCGGACCAAACAGAACCCCCAGCTTGTTTCGGAACCCCGGCATTCGCCAGGCGTCGCCAAAGGCGCGGGCAAAGCCATGAAAAAAGGCTACAAACGGATTGACCGAATTGATCGGCGTAACCAGACCGTAAGTGACTTCTTCTTTTTCTTCTTCGAACGTGCCGAACATGCGGTCCCAGATGATGAAGATTCCGGCGTAATTCTTGTCCAGATACTTGCGGTTGGACCCGTGATGCACACGGTGATGCGACGGCGTGTTCATTATGTATTCAATGGGTTTCCAAAGCTTGCCGATGACTTCGGTGTGCAAAGCGGTCTGGTAGAGTTGCACCAGCAATTCCGCGACCAGGACAACAAATGGATTGAAGCCCAAAAGCACCAGGGGAATATGAAAGAACAAGGGCCAAAACCCATCCAGCGGACCATGCCGGTAGGCTACCGAAATGTTAAAGAAGGGTGAGCTGTGGTGCACCGAATGTGTGGCCCACAAGATGTTTATCCGATGCAGGATACGATGCTCCCAATAATAGGCCAGATCCGCGAGGATCAGCACGATCAGGAACGAAGCCCATGTGGTGGGGATGTCAAAGAACGCATATTGCGACGCCCAGACATAGGCACCGACGTAGAAGCCGGCCATCAAAACAAAAGTGATCGCAAGGAAGAATCCCAGCGTGATGAAGTTGGTGACGGTATCGCCAACCATCGCGAACGTCAGCTTTTTGCCAATCGCGTAACGCGCAAGTTCAAACACCAGAAATCCGATGGCAAAGACGAAAAACCAGTCGTCGATCATCGTCTCCCAATAGCTGATCTGGAAGTCGCTGACATACGTGTTGAGGAAGTCCATTTAGGTAGATCCTATTAAATTGTCTTTTTTGACAATTAAATAGTTTTAGCCCCGTGTCAAGTGGCCCCCACGCCAACGCTCTATCTTGATGCCGACACAGCCCTATCCATTGCGCTGTCTTGCGATCATGCTCGACATAGGTAATTCCTGAAAGAAACCGTTCGTCAAAACAGACACCTACCCATTACAAGTTTAGCAAATGCCCAAAGCTGGCCCGCAA
Organism: Ruegeria sp. AB8; assembly: GCF_056542605.1. Lineage (NCBI taxonomy): Bacteria > Pseudomonadati > Pseudomonadota > Alphaproteobacteria > Rhodobacterales > Roseobacteraceae > Ruegeria > Ruegeria sp. AB8. Next base: position 22,652 of record NZ_JBQGAB010000004.1, on the reverse strand, counting down.
TCAAAAGTCCGAATTGGAATGTCCACGCTTCTGGCGCTGGCCATAGGCGGGTTGGTGGCACTTTCGGTCAGCGCGGTGCTTCTGGTATCAACCCACGCCAATGTTCAAAACACGACTGAATTGTTAAACACCTCAGCCTCGATGATCGTCGAGGCCATTGAGGACAGGGTCGTTAGCCTGACGACCCCTATCGAGGAATTGGCAAGTTCTCTCCAGAAAGATGCAAGTTCGGGCGACGTCGAATTGTCCAACACTGACTTTCTGAAGGCATATTTCAAGGGCGTCGCAGCCTCCGCCCCCTATCTGACGGACCTTGCCGTTGTTTACCCGGACGGCAGCCTTTTTGTGACCAGTCAAATCGTCGATTCCGACGGAATTTCCTTTGTCACCATCACGGAGCCATCGGTGGATGGGCGGTTGCGGTATCTTGAAGATATTAAAAGTTATGAGGGCCTGTTTTGGAACGAACCCTTCTTCGATGAAGGCCGGACGCATATTTCGGCCACCGTACCGGCCTATCGGGACGATGTGTTCCTGGGTGCCATTTTTGTGTCTTCAACCGTGCATCATTTCTCGGACACCATCGATGAGTTGGGCAGCAAGTTCAGCGCGACCGGTTTCATTCTCTATGGCGATAACCGCGTCCTGGCACATCCGAAGCTGCTGAACCTGTCCGGAAGTTCCTTAAGTCCGGACACACCTTTGCATTCAATCGCTGCGCTCGATGACGCGGTGATCTCGCAAGTGCTAAAACAAGACCCCGAGTTTCAGGGGGGCGACAGCTCTTTTGACGGGTATGTGGTCGAAATCGCAGACGGCGAGTACTTGGTTCTGACCAGTACGATGGATGAGTACGGTTCGGAACCATGGGTCATTGGCCAGTATTCCCCGCTAAGCGATTGGAGCAGTCAATGGACCCGCCTCAGCGACGCTGCCTTTGTCAGCATTGGGTTCTTAATAGCGTCAATGATTGCGGCGATTGTGCTTGCCAGAAAGCTTTCGGCCCCAATCAAAAAATCAACCGAAGAAGCCATCAAGATCAGCGAACTCAATCTGGATCAGATCGACTATCTTCCCCCCTCTCGCGTTGAGGAGGTAAACCTGCAGGCCGTGGCATTCAACAAGATGCTCGACGGGTTGCGCTGGTTTGAAACCTATCTGCCACGCACTCTGGTGCGACAATTGTTGAATTCCGGAGACCCTGATGTTGTCAGGCCTCGCGAGGTCGAGCTGACTGTCATGTTCGCCGACATTGTGGGCTTTACGGCTGCGTCAGAAACGATGACACCGCAGGCCACGGCCGACATGTTGAATAGCCATTTCGCGATTTTGAACCGTTGCATCCAGGCCGAGGGAGGAACGCTCGACAAGTATATCGGCGACGCCGTGATGGCGTTCTGGGGTGCTCCTCAGGAACAGGTCGACCACGCCGAGCGGGCCTGCCGTGCAGCGGTGGCCATCAAGCAGGCGCTGGCTGAGGCGAAAGTTGGCTATGGCCTGAAGATTGCGATTCACACCGGTCCGCTCATCGTCGGGAATATCGGAGCAGTCGAGCGGATGAATTACACCGTGATCGGAGATACGGTTAACACCTGCGCGAGGATAGAGACTTTGGCCGGTGATCTTGCCACGGAAGAGCCAACCAACATCCTGGTCAGCGACGCAACTGCGCGACGCCTCAGCGCGTCGTTCCAGCTGGAACATGTCGGCGATTTCCATGTGAAAGGTCGGTCGAAACAGGTGACCGTTTACCGTGTCAAAACTGAATAGATGATGGGATCAGTGGTACCGTATTGGAACAGCCCGCCATGTCCGATCTGTCAAGTTTCAGACCGGATCCCGCGGGTAAATGACCTGCAGACTGTCCGTGTGAAATTGAGCAATGCTCTTTTTCCATCTCCGGCCCGGCCACAGCAGTTCGGCTGTCAGATCGTGGGGATGGTAGGCTGCGGTGTATAGGGTTCCGAAACCCTGATCGAAAGCCAGAGAATACAGCGGCGGCTTCAGGAAAGACCCGACAAAAACCTCTTTCGTCTCTGGGTGCAATGTCAGGCGATGCAGCAGGAAACGCTCACGCTCGACAGTGGCGGTAAGGCGTGCATGGCTTTTCCATTCCACGCGCTCCTGATGGTTGGTGGAAACAGCCGCATGGGTAAAAAGCGTCGGCCGGTCCGGTGCAAGAAACGCCGTAAAGAACTGCCGGTCCCGGTTCAGGACCGTAACGTTGTAGCTCATGTGGCACGGAACCCGTAGCAGAACCTCTTTCGCCTCTTCCAGCGTCGAACAGGTCTGCAACAGGTATCGCAGGATCACGGGAACCCCAAAGCCTTCGCCGACCGCGCGGCGGCCACCGAACGTCAGGGAAACGGTTAGCCCTGCATCATTCATGCCATCCAGCAATCCAAACAAGCCATCCGAGGTGCCCATGACCTGACGCCCGTTCCATTCGGTCTTCAGGAATATTCCATCAAAGGCCGACGGGTTGTAGTCGTAGTTCCGCACCATCAACGGTTCTGGCCCCTGCCAAATCGCCTGGCTGCACCCGGCCAGATAGCGCGGCGGGCAAAAGAAGCTCAGGAACCGCGCCTCCAGATCGCCGGCGCCAAAGGCGGCGCACAACATGTCATACGGCTCGAGCATTTCCGGCATATATGTTTTCAGCGCATGACGGCACTCGGAATATGTCGGGCGTGATGACAACCCTTCGCTTGCCCACCATTTAAGGTAGGCATTTCGATACTCGGAGAAAATCCCGGACAGTTTCTGTCCGGGTTTCTTTTCTTCTACGGCGCGAAAGGTTAGCTTCATGCACTCTACATAATCTTAAACGCCGGATCCTCAAATGCCTGAGCCGATGGCAGCGGACGTGCCGAGAACGCGTTCTTGATGCCATTGATCCAATGCTTCGACTTAGCCGTAAGCTGAAAACCCTTGGTCATCGACCGGCCGCGTGTGACCAGGATGCCCAGATCGGCCCCTTCGTACCGGTAGTCGCCAACATTCGATATCCGCAAAAAGAACGCTTCGTCTTCGCTTTCCACCGCGCGCCGGTGATAGTCGAACCGGTCGAACACCACCCGCCCGTCCGGCAACATCTTGTAGATCCCGGATTCCGGGGCATTGGTGATGATATCGACCGTGTCCTCGGTGTGCTTGATCACCATTTGCGACCAGGAATCGATCATGTCGGGATCGGCCCAGCGTGCGTTCAGTTCCTCGACACCCAGGTTGAATGGTTTTTTCGAGAACTCCAGCAGGTGAAACAGGAACAGCGGCGCATCTGCATGCGCGAAAGCCGCGTGGTTGGTCATCGAGGACGCGCCCGTGATCCGGGGGTTGAGCTCGCCCAACCAGATGTCGCCGGTCTTTTTGTCGATCAGGAAATCCAGTTCGAAATAGCCGCGATATCCTTCCTTGCGAAGTTGTTCGCCAAATTTGAACGTCAGTTCCCGCGCTTTCTCGCGCGTCTTCGGCGGGAACGCAGTCGAGAAAATCTCGTTTCCGCACCAGCCTCCGCGATAGGGGGTCAATTCCTTGAACCCGACTAGTTCCGTCATCAGGGGGCCGACAATCGTGCCTTCGGACGTGGCGCAGGCTTCGATCGCCGAACCCCGGCAATCGATGCGTTTCATGATTTTGATTTCGCCCTGGCCCACGATCTCATGTTCGTGTTTGCGGAAATCGGCCTCGGACTTGATGAAAAAGGTGGTGTGGCCCGAGTCTCCAAACGCACTTTGCAGGACAAGATCATCGCCGAGCCCCGCCTTTTTGCAGACCTTTTTCAACTGGTCATAGCTGTCGACCTTGGACAGCGTGTTGGGAACCGACGGGACACCCGCTTTGTTGCCGACCCGGACAGTTTCGATTTTGTTGTCCATCTTGGTGCGCAGCTTCGCCTTGGGGAACCAGACCTCGCCGCCCAGTTCCTTGACCAGTTTTTCCGTCTTTTCGTCGAACATCAGGAAAACGAATTTCGGCTTGCCGCCGCGCGCCTTGACGTATTCGACAACTTCCTTGTGCTGAAGCAGATAGTTGTTGATGTCTTCGATCGACTGAAACTCGTCATGGGGAAGTTCGGAAGGAACCAGAACGTTGGGATGGCGTCCGTCAAAGCAATCCATGTAGCAGATGTACTTGAAATTCTTGACCCATTCATCCAGACCGAGCAGGTTGAAATTGGTCGCCGAGACAAAGTAGATCGGGTCCGAATTCGTGTGAAAGTAACGACGGATTTCCGAAATGTTCTTGAGTACCTTCTTGGGCATTTAACCTCTCCCCTGATATTATTTTTTGACGGACTCCAAGGCCTCTTGGGTAAACACGCGCAGACCCAGGTCTTCGCGGAAACCATGAATTTCACTGACGTCCAGCGCCCGCATGAATGACAGGATTTCCGGACTGATGACCTGACCGGGCACCAGAATCGGGAAGCCTGGCGGATAGGGAATAATGAAGCTGGACGAGACAAGCTCCTCACCCGCTTCAAGCCGCGCCATCAGCTTGTCATCGGTCGGAATATAGTCGCAGTTGTCCTCGTCATAAGCGAGGAAAAACGCGGTCCGGATATCTCCTTCGGGCGTATCTGATCCATCCCTGAAGGCATCGTGGAACCGGCTGAAATCCGGCAACGGCGGCACGTCTTCGACCAAAGCCTGGACCCGGTTTTCAAATGACCTGCGTTCCATTTTCGAGGCATCGTCCAGAAGCTCGTCCAGGTCATTGGCAATTTCGACCAGCACTTCGATCAGGTATGCGACCGAGGATCGGGTTGTCCCGATATTGGTCATGAACAGCACGGTGTTCCGCGACGTCTTGTTGATCTGGATGCCATATTTGTCCATCAGGATCTTGGTCTTGAACGTGTCGCCGTCCCAGCCTGTTCCACCCACGGCCAGCGTTATGCGTGTCGGGTCCAGTACAAATTCGTCCTGGCTCCACATCGTCCACTTTTCGACCCAACCGTGATCAGGATCATAGTAAGCCTCGACGCCGCTCTCCCGGAACTGTTCCGGAATCATTTCGCCGGCAGTCACCACCTTGAAATACTTCTGCAAAACCGGATGGTCCGAGATGGCGCGCCGGATCGACATGGCTGTCTCGATCTGCTTTTGCACAAATTCGAAACCTTCCAGTTCGACCTGTCGGCGCCCCACGTCCAGAGAAGCGATGATCTGGTAGTTTGGTGAAGTCGAGGTGTGGGTCATGTAGGCCTCGTGGAAAGCCTGCTCCACCTCGCCTTTGAAGTCCTGATCGTTGACGTGAATCATCGACCCCTGCCGCAATGACGTCAGAGTCTTGTGGGTCGATTGCGTGGCATAGACGCGGACGCGGGCATCGGGTGGCGGAACCAGCCGGGTCTCGAGCAGCTTTTCGTGGCTCGCACTCTCAAGCTTTTCCTGCTGGGCCGCCCAGGCGCTGGCCGCTTCCGGCGTGCGCAGCGTTTGCCGCAACACGTTTGCAACCCCCATGGCGGTACGCTGGCGGTAGGTCGGGTCAAACCGCGCAAAACCGAACCAGGCTTCGTCCCACAGAAAGATCAAGTCCTTCTTGATGGCCAGACACTCTTCCATGACACGCTGAACATTGTAGACAACCCCGTCGAAGGTGCAGTTGGTCAACAGCACCATCCGGACGCGATCCAGCTTTCCGGCATCTTTCAGCTTCAACAGGGTGTGCTTGATCTCTTTCAGCGGCACGGCACCGTACATCGAGTGTTCGTGCAGCGGATAGCTGTCCATATAGACGACGCTCGCCCCGGCCAGAACCATGCCGTAATGGTGCGATTTGTGGCAATCCCGGTCGACCAGAACAATGTCACCGGGTCGAACGACCGACTGAACAACGATCTTGTTGCACGTCGAAGTGCCGTTGGTGGCAAAGAACGTGTGTTTCGCCCCAAAAGCGCGGGCGGCCATGTCCTGCGCTTCCTTGATCGGGCCGCGCGGTTCCAGCAGGCTGTCCAGCCCGCCCGAGGTCGCGGATGTTTCAGCCAGAAAGATGTTCGACCCGTAGAATGCCCCCATGTCCTGAATCCAGTGCGAACGGCTGATCGATTTGCCGCGGCTGATCGGCATGGCGTGGAAAACACCTGTTGGCTGTTTCGAATATTCCTTCAGGGCCGAAAAAAACGGCGTTTTGAATCTGCGATCGACGCCGCGAAGGATGTTGAGGTGCAGTTCCTGAAAGTCTTCCTGATTGTAAAAGACGCGTCGGCAGCGGCCCAAATCCAGCCCGGCTATATCTTCGGCAGAACGGTCTGTGACAAGATATGCGTCCAGTTCGGGTCGGATCTTCTCGATAAGCCGACAGGCTTCAGGTCCGTATTCATGCGGGTCGAGACCGTCAACATCCTCGTCCTCGCTGACACGCGTCAGGTACTGATTCAGGATCGGAAGATCGATCTTCGACTTGAGCGACAAGCCCGGCCGGATCACCACGGCCTGAACGTTGTAGTTGAACAGAACCCCGATCAGGGCGTCCTCCAGCGACGGAACAATGACCGGTTCATAAATGAAGGAATCTTCCAGCCGACGCATGCGCAGCAGGTTTTGCCGCAGGAATCTTTCCTGATGTTCAGTAACGTCATCGACGATCAGCACCTCAAAATATGGCCGCCCCAATGCACGGGCTTCTGGCGCAAGCGAGGCTTCGTCTTCATAGTCCTCATTGTCTATTTCATCGGAAGACAGCGGAATCGACCGCCGCCTGTAAGCGCCCGACGTCAGCGCCCGCGCAATACGACGAACGCAGATCGACAGATCCTGAACATTGCCATTTTGCAGAAGACGCCGCAGATGCTCGAACGCGTGGATTCCGGGGAACGCCCAGTAAAGCTCGATCGGTTCCAGAACATCAAACAGATGCTCCGCCGTCGCCATCAGCTTCTGGCTCTGGCGTTTTTCCCGGCCATGAAGGGCGAGGCCTTCAGCGGCCTCTCGTAAGGCGCTCCATCGATCAGCGCGAAGTTGCGTGGCGCTGTAATAATCTCGTAGGGACGGCAACTTCTTCTTCTGCGAGTGCAAGTTCAATACCTGCCTCCTTTCTGTCGCGTCCGGATCAGTGCCGCCTCCTGATCCGATTAATCCGAACCCGTCTTTCCGTGTAAGACAGAAAGGTTAGGCGGCGTCAGCAAATCTCTTTCCGCTTCTTCAATCGAAGTTCTGGGGTCGGATGCCAGCAAACCGCGATCCGAGCCCTGCCGGGGAATTTCCAGCGGTCCGAGCGTGTTCAGGTAAGCATCGGCACCGCTTGTGCGATCATAAACCGTGAAATCCGCGTCGCGATCCCGGAAGCTCTTGAGAACTTGCCCAAGTCCCTTGAGACCGGTTTCCCGTTGACGCCGCACCTGATCCAGATCGATTTCGATCGGGAACATGTCTTCCTGTCCGGCGGACTGGTGCAACACCGTTGCTGATGGGTCGACCACCAGCGAACGACCGACGCCACCGGCCCCCAGGCCATTCACGTCAATGACGTAACACTGAAACTGCGCCGCGGTCGCCCTTGCAATGGCAAGTTCCGCTTCGCGGTCAGTGGTCCCGGTCAGGACCGGGTGAAGAAGAACCTCAACACCCTGACTGGTCAGTTGCCGTGTCGTTTCCGGGAACCAAATGTCATAGCAGATGGAAAGGCCAAAGCGCCCGACATTCGGGACATCAAAAACACAGAAATCAGTCCCGGCCGAAATCCCGGCCTCATACGGGCGGAAGGGAAACATCTTCGAATACTTGGCAACAATTTCGCCGTCGGGATTGATGACGACAGACGTGTTCAGAATACGCCCATCTTCGGTTTTTTCGAACATCGACCCGGGGATCAGCCAAATACCGAAGCGGCGCGCATCCTCCTGAAACTGCAATATTGCGTCATTCGGGAACGGCTGCGCGAAACGGTCCAGTGGCCCATAGGGCGCAAGTTCGGAAAACAGAACCATCTGAGTCCATGGAAACCGGGCCATCAGAATTTCAATACGATGGCGCATCGCCTCTACGTTCGAATGAAGCGCTGCGACGTGCATCTGAACGCCGGCGATCGCAAATGGAGTCATATTGGGCATCTCTCCCGAGAAAGCTGTCTGATCACCTTATTTTCAGGTGAACCCCGTTACCAGCCTGTTTTTTTGAGCACCCCAGATTTCTGTCGCAAACTGTTTGATCGCTGGCACTCGTGAACTTAGCCGATGAGTGATTTAGGGAATTGGCAAGGTGCCAGTCTGTTCGTGTCTTGCGTCCATGCTAGGGCTTGTCGCCAATCTGCCCGCCCTGCCCCGGTCGGAATGGCAGCGCGATGATCGACAATTTTCCGGTCATTCATGTCGTATCACCCGATTGGCAAAATAGGGCTCTGTTGCGAAGTTTCTGACTAAACGAAGAGTTGACACCGAACCCGCTGCCTATGCCGCCAGTTCTGCAAATTGACGAAACGGACAGATTCCGGGCGTGAGTTGACCTTTGCGGATCATGTGCGCCACTTCAATTCCATCCAACGTTGCCGCTGCTGATGCGAAGGCTTTGAACCCCAGCATCGGGCGAGTTCGTCTTTTGATGAAACGGTGGTCCTGTTCCACAATGTTGTTCAAGTATTTCCGCCGGACCATTTCAATTTGGACTGGGCAACCAAAGCCTTTCAACATCTTGTTTATGGCCTTGATGCCGGCTGTGTTGGCTCCGCTCTTGTCGATGACAATCTTTCTTGGAAGGCCGTTGACCTCCAGTGCCCGGGCAAAGAATTTGGTGGCGGCGGGTTTGTTTCGACGCTGCGAAAGCATGAAATCAAGCGTCTTACCGTGCTTGTCGACAGCTCGGTAGAGGTATACCCACGCCCCTTTCACCTTGATGTAGGTCTTGTCCACTCTCCAAGAACGATCGCAAGATTTTTTGCGGCGACGCGCGGCCTCGGCAATCGCGCTAGTGTATCTCTTCACCCAGCGGTTCAGTGTAGTGTGGTCCACCGAAACACCGCGCTCACCCATGATTTCCTCCAGGTCACGGTATGAAACACCATATCGAACGTAGAAGAATACTGCGAATAGGATCACATCTTTCGGATACTGTGCACCCTTGAAAGAAATCATGAACTGACTTTCGGCTGAATTACACCGGCCGCTATTCACTCTCTGCGTTCTTGAGCGTCAATGGCAAAAAGTTTGCAACAGATCCGTCGCGGTGCGGAGCGAATAACCGCAATTCGTCCGGAGCGCGGTGAGGAACGGAGATCGGATATACAGGGACGGGGCAAAGCTCCAATTCGCTGCTGAGCAGCATCCCGGCTGCAGAACGTCAGAAATGCGCAGAAAGCGAACTTTGCAAAGTCTCGCCAAGGCACCAAAATGGACGCTTATCGCTGTTTCGTATGCAGCAGGATAATTTCCTAAAAATGATCGTTAGTCTTCTGTGCCGCTGACCCAAGCCACCTTCAAGTTTGGATCGAAGAGCAACGGTTTCACCTCTACTTGCCTAGTTCTAAGCCAGACAGGCTCAAATTCTCTGTTGTCCGCCAAAGCATCAAGGCTTGTATCGTGCGTACTCGAAGCCCATATACACAAGGCTTACGTTTTTCTTTTTCGACCTGCTGTCTCCCCAATTCGGCGTTCAGTCTTTCGATTCAGACCGACCACGCCGAGTCGCCGCAATGATGCGGGCGGCAAGTATTAGGAGACCTCCACCATGGCAAATGGCACAGTAAAATGGTTCAACTCGACCAAAGGTTTTGGCTTTATCGAACCTGAAGATGGCAAGCGCGATGTGTTCGTGCATATCTCAGCACTTGAACGTTCCGGTATCAGCGAATTGAAGGATGGCCAGAAGGTTACCTTCGACGTTGAAGCTGGCCGTGACGGGCGCGAAAGCGCCGCCAATCTGGCACTCGCCTGACCTTTTAGGGCACCCTTTTCGGGTGCCCTTTTGAACAATGGGCTACTATACGCCGTTGGAGAACAAGTAAGTTGCAACCTAAAGAGTAGACGCGGGTGCTCGCGCAATACCGTGTGCCCGATGCAAAGCGCAGTGTTTATGAAATTGCGATCACCGTTGTCCCCTTATTCGCGCTATGGGCTCTAGCGTGGATGGCTTTATATTTTAGTGTCTGGATCGCAATACTACTGGCCATCCTGAATGCCGCATTTCTGGTCCGTATCTTCATCATTATGCATGATTGCGGTCATGGATCTTTCTTTAGAAGTCGCACTGTTTGCAATTGGACCGGTCGGGTTCTAGGTGTTCTTGCCCTGACACCCTATGACGTTTGGCGGCAAAGCCATGCGATTCACCACGCCTCAACCGGTAACCTTGATCGGCGTGGTATGGGTGACATCCCTACATTGACCACTGAAGAATAGCTCAAGCGGAAGTGGTTCGGGCGTGCCGCTTATCGTCTGACCCGGAACCCCGTCTTCCTGTTCGGTGTTGCGCCGATCTATACGTTCTTTATTCAAAACCGTCTACCTCTTGGTTTCATGCGTTCGGGCTGGCTGTACTGGGCAAGTGCGATGGGAACAAACGCTGCAATTGCAGGGATATTGGCCCTAGTTTTTTGGGCCGGAGGCATTGAGGTTTTAGCGTATGTTTTCCTACCAACCATGATTGTCGCATCATCGATTGGTATTTGGCTTTTCTATATTCAACACCAGTTTGAACACACGACCTGGGAACGGGAAGAGGGGTGGAACCTTCAGAACGCCGCATTCTATGGAAGTTCTCACTATGCTCTACCAGGCATCCTGCGGTGGTTCTCTGCTAATATCGGCGTACACCATGTTCACCACCTTGCCAGCCGCATCCCGTTTTACCGACTAAACGAAGTTTTGCGTGACCATTCTGCGTTAGAAAATTGCCAGCGTATTACTCTATATGAGAGCTTTCATTGTGCACGATTGCATCTTTGGGATGAAAAAAGTCAACGTCTGCTGACATTTTCTGAGGCTTTGTCGAACGCCAATTCCAATAGGCAATTAGTGTAGTCTGGCACGTACCAGATAGGCTTCGACCGTATCACCGCCCAAGGCGCGAATGGCCTCTAGTCGGTGAAGGCCTTCAATTAGCACGAACCTCTTGTTGTCCGAGCGTATCTGGATCGGGGTCTTCTGGCCGTTCTTCAGAATATCTTCGGCCAGCGTCAGAACTTTTTGTTGATCAAGCGTTTTCGCCCGTTTCGCAGGAACATAGATCAGGTCGAGCGGATATGGTCTTTTTTCCAACATTAGCTACGTGGGCAACCTTTCGTGCATTTGTTCCGGTTCAGAGCTCGCTTCCAAAGCGGGGGCTGGAACGTACGTCATAGAACCGAGCGAACAGCGTCGCGCAGTTCCTGATGCATAATCCAAGTTGCTGGCTTATCGTCACTTTCGATGTGAGAAAATGCCAGGACCTGAGCGGCTCCATCATTCTGAGCCGATCCAGCTTCGGGTAGGTCCAGTTCCAGATATTCTGCGATCAATAGTCCGATTTTCTTGAAAACCTTGATGGAGGCCTCGCGCGATTTGTAACCAGCCGCCTGAGACAAGTGACCAATGGTCAGGCCGTCCTTGCCTGCGATTGTAAGTGCTTTGAGCATTGTGACCTGCGCAGGGGTGAGCCTGATCTGTCGCAGTGCCTCGGCATATTCTCTTTCGCTGGGAACGAGAGTGCCGGAGTTACCCTCCAAACGGCGTTGACCACTACGTTTCCTGTCTCGTTCACCGAGAATTTCTTTTAAGGCTTCGATGGCCAATGCTGGTGTTTCGCCGACTGCATCGGCAATCATTGTCTGCGTTTTAGCCGGTGGCTTGGGAAATGCGCGCGCAACGCTGTTACCGCTCAGGATGCCAGCCTTAATCAAGTACTTTCCAAATTCTTCTTCAATCACTCCTGCTACGTCAGCGTTCCGCGACTTACGAACACTGCGGTCCTGAAATGCTCTTTGTTCCAGATCACGAGCTGACATCTTTGAACCGGGAAGGGTTACTTGAGGGGCATTTTTGCGCATTAGAGAAACACCACCACAATTATGGCCGCAACAAACACCAATAACGCGATAAACATCTTCGCTCTGTAGGACCAGCGATGCGCCCTTTCGGCCTTGAGCATTTTGCCCAGGTTTTCGTCAATCGAGTTATGGTTCACGGCTTGATCCTTCCGAATTTGTCAGGCGATATTGATTTCCAGCAACCTATTTTCTCGGCAAATTTTCGGTGCACTTGTCGTTCTGTCTCGTGAACGGCCGATTACATTCCCAACCATCACCTCTTCGATTCAAATGCGCGTTTGAAGGGACAAGGATCGCAACGCACTTGTCCCGGTTTGCGCGAAAACCACGTTCGCATTTCCATCCGGAATAAGTTTCAGGCGCAAGGTATGCATGCAGTGGAACAGCCACAGGCTCACAGCCGCTCTCCGCTGCCCTGTAACCTCTGAGGCATACCCAACCATCCGAGTTTCCTCTGTCGCTCAGACGGCCGTTTTCTGGGACCTCTATTGCAACACAATCCTGGTTCTCCTTACGAAATCCCCAGTTGCAGTGTATTTCCTGCACGCCAAACCGGGTTTCGACGTACCCATTTTGAGGCGAACTCACTTCTTCACATTGATCTCCGACACGCTGGAACAGCCGATTGCACTCCCACTGATCTCCGGTTGATGCAAGATAGGCATTTTCAGGAACTCTTATTTCCTCGCAGAGTTCTCCGACATTCTGAAAACCGTGATTGCATTCCCAGCCGCTGCCATAGGCGCTACCCGTCAAAAATGCGTTTTCTGGCAAGTCTGTTATTTGGCAGGATCCGTTCTTGTTTTCGAAACCTTCGTCACAAACCGTTCCGTCGGCATTACCTGCGACCTGAGCAGGAAGCTGCGTTCCTGAGAGAATCACCAAAAGTGTTGGGAACAAACAAAGAATGCAGCGAGCAAACACGATGAATGAATGGTCGAAACCGAGCCTGAGACCTGATCTATCGGGCATCAAGCACGCAATATAAGAGCCATGTGCTGTTCATACGGCGCCTTCTTTCATGGGTCACGCGATGACTGGAGCACGTCAGGTGACAGTTGCGAATGCTTGCGAGGAACGAGCTCATAGCGAAAACCCCAGCGAAACCCGTTCCTAGGCTGAGGCTCATGCTACAATTAGTCTGAATGCCATTGGATTATCGTAACCGGCAGCATCGCGGCGGCGAGTAATTTTTTACCAATACACTCTTGTCGTTCCTAGTCTGTGAAGAGTCAAGGACGCACGCTCGTCAAGAAGCGCGTGCTGCGGAATGGTCAATTTTTGAGACCGGCGAGTTATTAGGTGGCTTTGAGAATAACTGAGAGACAAAATTCAGCGGGATACCACCTTTGAAACGGAGCTATTGGCAAACTGGCAGAAAACGATTTCCGTGATGCGCAGTACAACTGCACAAACGCATTGCGTTTAAAGTCTGCTTCAAAGGCCAATTTCGGGTACTAAGGCACAATGGCGAGACAGGAATTCTGGGCACATTGATACCGCAGTGTGATCGGCCCATTGCCAAAGTAAATTTCAATTCTGTTCCTGGCCTGACAACGAGACCAATCGTGTCCACGGCTGGCAAGCAAAACAAAGCGATCTGCACGGGTATCGTTCAAATCTGTTCCCGAAGACGAGTAACTGTTTCTTTTGGATGAGCATCCAGTAGCGCAAGGAGTTTATACGCTGGTCCTCCGGGGCGGCGGACGCCGCTCTCCCACAATTTGTAACCAGATTCGCTCATCCCGATAAGTTCGGCTATTTCCGCCGCGGTCAAACCTGCCTTTTCGCGGACCTCCAGCGGTGTAGCGAAGGGCTCGGAATTGGTGTCCGAACGGTTGCCTTGCGCCGGATCAACGGGCACAAGGCTGGAATCCGGTCCTGTCATCATCTGCTCCTTTTTTTGTCATTTGAGGCATGGCCGTAGGTCATGCCTGAAGTTCGCACTTGCGCCGATGTCAAAGTCTGGCGCGCAGTCGTTTTTCAACAGTGCCCAGCCTGCGGGTGGTCTGAGCCATATCTGTCCGGAGGGTCCGGATTTCATCAAGGACGCCCTGAATATCCTCCGATCCGGAAATGGTATCGGTCGGTTCAAGCACACCTTCTCCCTCACCGCTCAGAAGCCAAACCAGAGAGACCCCAAGAATGCCGGACATCATCTGCGCCTTGTTTGCACGTGGCTCGGTACGATCTTCTTCCCATCCCTGCACGGTTTTCAGTTTGACGCCCAGGCGACTGGCAAGCTTCTTTTGCGAGTATCCAACGGCTTCGCGCGCGGCGACGATCCGGTCGCCCAGAGTTGCCGCTTCATCACCGTAGTATGAGGTGTCGTTTGATATAGTCGTGGCTACGTTCATTCTGCTCTCTCACTTTAGTTGAAAATGTCGTGGCGCGGTCAGACCGCGAGATCATTGCGATCCGCAAGACGGATCGTCACAAGATTGCTGCATTCATGGCGGCGATATGGGGTCAGTGCCTGCGTGATTAAGGGCTGGATATCCATCCGGGATTGCTGCGACCGCGCAAACCGGCGGAAACAAGCCCAGGTTCGCTCGTCGTTGGACGCAATTACGGTCTGAACACGGGTGACATCGGTGCAGACGTCCCGACGCATCACCTGCCCCAGCATCAACGACGCAAGACCCTTGTCCGCCTCATCCTCTGAAACGCCGACCTGCCAGATAAACAGGGTTTCCAGGTCATATGGCAGAACATAAGCCAGCATCGCTCCGACCAGGTTTCCATCCAGTTCCGCAATGATCGAGAATTCTTTGTAGTCATCAAAGGCTGCCAGTTCGCCCAGAAAACCACCTATAGCTTCCTGATCCTCGGTTCTGGCCAGCGAAGACACCGCTGCGCCGTCTTCCGGTAAAGGGGGACGCAAAACCGGAATAGGTTGTTCGAACAACTCCAAAGAATGCTGCATGTACCGCTCCATCAATAAACTTTGACTAGCTAAGTAACACAGGAAAGTCGAAACTTCAAAAGACGAAGCTATTTTTTACTAAAGCGTCGTAAATCTACTTCTATTAGTGATATTTTAATTAGTAGGACTAATTATTTCATTTTCCGTTAACGCTTGAGAAATCAATGCAATTTTGACAATCTCACTCCATTCGAATGCGGAGTAGATACATGGATCGTATCGACAGCAGCCTTGTCGCCCTGCGCCGAATCCTGCGCGCCACCGAGATGTCCGGCCGGGAACTGGCGCAATCCGCCGGGCTGACTGCGGTCCAGCTTCGTGTGCTGCAAGTGATTGGCGAGACCGGGCAAACCACGGCCAAGGCGATTTCAATGCGCATGCATGTCAGCCAGGCAACTGTCACTGCGCTGGTGGACAAGCTGGTTTCGGGCGGCATGGTCGTGCGCGAGAAATCCATGACCGACCGACGGCAGACCAATATCCTGATCACCGATCAAGGGCGGAAAACCCTTGAGGACGCCCCTGATCCACTGCAACAGCTCTATGTGCAGCGGTTCAAGCAAATGGAGGACTGGGAGCAGGCAATGCTTGTTGCCGCGCTCGAAAGGGTTGCAACGATGCTAGACGCCGAAGACCTTCAGGCCGGCGCGATCTTGACAACCGGCGACTTGAACAAGGCGGAATAATGGGCCGGAATGACCGATCCTATTAGCGCACCTTTTTTTGTCGAGGCTTTTATCAAGAAAGGATTTGGCAGCTTAAACGAACCCGACGTCAACTTAGTCGATCTTTCATTGCCACGCATTCATTGCGGGCTAGCAGACGATATCTCCTTTTGGAACGACACTTCCTCTTTGGACTTCGACCGGCCCATCATGCTTACCGCCGGTATCGGCAGCTCTAAACCTAACATGTCAGTTAGTCGCTGCGCAGCAAGTGGCAGGTTCAGAATGCCTGGGCCTCCAGACAGCGACAGTTGCAGCCGCAGCCTGGCATCGTCTGTGAATTGCCTACTGCAATTGCAGGTTTTCGGCGGAGGTCTTGCCGCGCATCCTGTCTTCTTTCAGATCGAAGCCGACCTTTGCACCTTCTTTCAGGCTGTCGAGGCCGGAGCGCTGAACCGCGCTGATGTGCACAAATGCGTCGCCGCTGCCGTTATCCAATTCGATGAAGCCGTAGCCTTTAGTTTCGTTGAACCATTTTACTGTTCCGGTCGTCATGAGATTATCCTTTCAATGACATGTGCGCCCGCCGGGATTAGTCGGGGCTGTTTGCTACGCTCAGGCAGCAGGTTGGGTAAACTCACCAATGTTGGAGAGCATTCGCATAAGACCGTCCTGCGCTTGGGAGGGGTCGATCTGGTGTTGTCGGTGTCCGTTTCGCTGGTGCGTCGCGTGGCCAACGGTTCGCGGCTTTGGCGAAGGTGCAAGATTGGCAACGCTGGGCTTTTGCGGTTTTGCATTGCGACCGCGTTTCGCAGGTTCGGCTTGCATTTCATCGCCATTTGGCAGCCTGTTGCCGATCAGCCTTTCAATATCCTGCAGGAGGGGCATCTCTTCACGATCACACAGTGAAATCGCGGTGCCGGTTCTGCCCGCGCGGGCGGTCCGGCCAATGCGATGCACATAGGATTCCGGCACATTCGGAAGCTCATAATTCACCACATGGGATACATCGTCGATGTCGATGCCCCGTGCGGCAATATCGGTGGCAACAAGGACGGTGGTTGATCCCGACCGGAATCCTGCCATGGCACGTTCGCGCTGAGGCTGGCTTTTGTTCCCATGAATGGCAGCTGAGTTGATCCCGGCTGCAATCAAGTGTTTGCAGACATTATCGGCACCGCGTTTGGTGCGTGTAAAAACGACCGCGCGGTGAACAGCTTTGTCCGACAGAATGTCTGCCAGGACACGGCGTTTGTCCTGCTTGGCAACATGTCTGACGCTCTGCGCAATCCGTTCAATCGGCTTTGAAACAGCCGCTACCTGAACCTCTGCCGGATCGTTCAGGAAATCATCGGCAAGCTTTCTGATCTGCCCCGGCATTGTTGCCGAAAGAAGCGCAGTCAGTCGCTTTTCAGGCAGCTTGGCCATGATCTTTCGGATGCTGGGCAGAAAACCCAAGTCCAGCATCTGATCGGCCTCATCCACCACGATGGCCTTGGTCTGAGACAGATTGATGACGCCTGTGCCAAGATGATCCAGCAAGCGACCAGGCGTTGCCACCACAATGTCCACACCGCCGCTGAGAGCCTTGATCTGCCCGCCGGGGCGTACGCCACCGACGACAAGTGTCGCCGTGATCAAGCTGAACTTGCTGTAAGCGAGGATGTTGTCCACGATCTGCGCCGCAAGCTCACGCGTGGGCGTAAGGATCAGGGCTGTGCACTGTTTCGGAGCGGGTTTTGATCTCTCACGCTCAATCCGATGCAACAGGGGCAATACAAATGAGGCGGTTTTTCCTGTGCCGGTCTGGGCAATACCGATCACGTCGCGCTTAGATTGCAGCAGCGGAATGACCTTGGCCTGAATGGGCGTAGGGGTCGAATATCCTTGAGCCTTGATGGCCTTCAGGATGGGCTCGGCAAGGCCGAGGGTGTCAAATGTCGTCAAAAGCGTTTGGTCTCGTGCCATAAACGCGGTTCACCGCTATCGGCACTTGGTCTCTCTAATCTACTGGGAAGCTCGTATGAAATAGCCGCCGTCGTTTCGTTGCTCTCAAGGAGCTATTCAAGACAACGATCTGGGGATCACGGGCGAGAATACTTTACCGCTGATTTGTTCATCCACACGCGGCGTTGCGCCTCACCTACAGGGCAAAGGTTAAGAAAGCAACAACTCATTCATAGAGCAGACATTTGCCAAGGTTACGTTTGTCGCAAAGCCGGAATAGCAAAGTCTTGGATTGAATGTCCGGTTTGGGCTGATAGTTCTACTCTAGGGGGGGGCGCGCAAAAAAGGCCGCTCGAAAGCGGCCTGATGGATTACACCACGGTGGCTTCCGCGATGGCGAGCGCGTCTTCGATGTCTACACCCAGGTAACGCACTGTACTGTCCATCTTGGTGTGACCAAGCAATAGCTGCACGGCTCGCAAGTTACCTGTTCTACGATAAATCTGCGCCACTTTTGTGCGTCGCATTGAATGGGTCCCATTTTGGCTGGGATCAAGCCCAATCGAAGCGACCCATGACTGAACCAACCTCGCGTACTGACGAGTAGAAATATGCAGCCGATACTGAAACCGTCCCGGCCACAAGTACTCGGATCTTTTCATTGCAGGTTGTTTCAACCATCTCAGAAGCGAGTTTCGTGTACCACTGCTAATTTCAAAGCGAACTGGTTTCTGTGTCTTGCTTTGGTTGACTGACGCTCGTTCCTTTACTTTTCCCGCAGTAAACACGTCTGCGACTTTCAGGCGAACTAGATCGCAACCACGGAGCTTACTATCTATTGCTAAATTGAAGAGTGCTAAGTTCCTATGATCTTCTGAAATTTCTAAGCGAACGCGTATTGCCCAGACATGCCTTGGCAAAAGCGGGCGCTTCTGGCCAATAACCCGACCTTTGTTCCACGCAGATCGGCCAACTCGAATGACGGGTAGATTTAAAACTTGCATGACGAATACTCCACACCGCCACGCACAACCTCATCGCCCACACAGTGTCAGCGTCTATTGGTTACCATGCTTGGTCTCCGTCATGAATAATCTGACTTTGTCGAAGCCCGACCAGCGCCACAAATATGCGATTTGGTGTAGGGCGAATAGCAGAACTATGGATTCAATAGATCAGGGTGGATAATCTTCGGTGTAGGGGAGAACGGGAGTGGAACGCCGCCTTACCACTATCTTGAGTATTGACGTCGTGGGCTACTCGCGGCTGATGGAACGCGATGAGGCATCGACGCTGGCTGCACTAAAGTCGCATCGGCTGGAACTCATTGAACCCTTTGCGGCGAGTTTTGGCGGCAAGACAATCAAGCTGATGGGTGATGGTGCACTGCTGGAGTTTGAAAGCACCGTACAGGCAATGAAATTTGCCGTTTCTGTACAAAACGAAATGCTTTCTCGAAACTCGGACGTTCCAGAAAGTGAAAGAATTGTTTTTCGGATCGGCATAAATATCGGAGATGTGATTGCCGAGGACGGAGACATATATGGTGATGGCGTCAATGTCGCTGCCCGCCTTGAAGGTTTGGCTGAGCCCGGAGGTATTTGCATTCACCGCAGCGTGCGGGATCAGGTGCAGGACAAACTGGATCTGAATTTCGAGGATCTGGGTGAGACCGAAGTCAAGAACATAGAGAGACCAGTCCGAGCCTTCGAAGTCGTACTGGATGACAAGGCCAAGGCTTTGGCTGTATCGGAGCCAGTTGCGCATACGAAACCACACATATCCAAATGGGCGCTAACTCTGGTCGGTGCAATATGCATCTGCTTGGTGCTGGTTGCGGTAATATGGTGGCGATCCAGAGATGTGGGCCCCCTGACCGACCAAGAGGAGTTGGCGCTTGCCATCCCGGACGAACCTTCCATTGTCGTTTTGCCCTTTGAGAACCGCTCACCAGTTGAAGAGGTCGGCTATCTGGCGGAAGGCTTTGGAACAGCGATCACGACGCAGCTTTCGAAGTTTCCACAGCTATTTGTGATCGCTGGTTCGACTTCGATTACCTTTGCCGACAGCGCGGTCAAACCATTGGAAATAGGCCGAGAGCTAGGTGTGGGATATGTCCTTTCAGGTAGCATGCAGAGCGTTGGCGCGAATATTTCAATCAACTCAACACTCATAGAGACGGCATCGGGGCACGCTCTGTGGTCGGAGCAATATGATGTTGGGATCGAAGAACTGTTTGCTGCTCAGGCCGACCTTGTTCGGGAAATCGCATCCACGCTGAAAATAGTAGTTGAGGAAGAAGAAATCGCGTCGCTGAAGAAACGGCCGACCGATGATCTAGAAGCTTATGAGCTGTTTCTGAGGGCTGTCGCCAAAAGCAAACTGTTGAATACTGCAAGTCGGCAAGAGGCAATAGAACTTCTGGAGCAAGCCATTGTTCTCGATCCAGACTACCTTTCTACCCATATTGAACTGAGCGGCCGTTATCTTGGCCTCTGGCGCTTTGGTGGGTCGGACGATCCAGAAACCGCGCTGAACAAAGCCCGTAGGCACGCACAGCGTGCGTTAGAACTGGATCAATCGGACTATCGCGTTCAACACCGCTTGGGCCAGCTACATTTGTTTGCTGACCACGATCATCAACTTGCATACCAGGCATTTCAGCGGGCAATACGGGAGAACTCCAATGATCCTGAGGTTCTATATGGTATGGGCTTTCTACGGTCGCTTATGGGTGAGCCAGCCGAAGCGATTGAGTGGAACAACAAGGCAAAAAAGGTCAATCCGCGTTATCCCGGCTGGTACAATTTTAACGCGGCCCTTTCTCATTTCCTCATCAGAGATTACGAACAGGCAATTCTGCTGGCAAAAACCGGTATCTCAACTTATCCAAAGTCGCTTCCTCCGCGCCGTATCTTGGTCGCAACCCTTGCTGAAATGGGACGTCTGGAAGATGCACAGGTTGAAGCAAAGAAATTACTCGAAATCCGGCCGGACTTCCGTGTTTCTACACACAGAAACACACCCTTTATGCATACTGAGGACCAGGACCGGTATTTTGGTGCGATGGTTGCTGGTGGATTGCCCGAATAGAAAGATTTTCATATCCCCGAATACTGGCTTTATGCGCGGTTTCCACTTTTGGTAGCATCGTTGCATGAACGGACCAATCCGCTCCTCGGGATCAACAAAGTTCGCTGATGAATGTCTGGTTTGGGCTGCGACCCGCCAACCATGTAAACCGCAGAAAACGGCAATATTGTCTGACATCAGCACCTTTGGGCCTGATTGAAGGATTTGCATAACGGAAGGTTTCTGGCTCATCTGAACCGTTAAGGAATGAAGATGAGACGGAAAGTTGACAAGCGGCTACTTGCGTACCTGTAGTTGATCGAAATCGGGTTTAGGGGAGCACTCAAACCATTTTCAGAAGATAGGTTCGCATCGCTTCGGACTTGCCCTTCAGAAAGATCTCGCTTGTTTCGAAGTTGAGCGTTCGAGAACTTAGTTTGTTGTACACACATTCTGAAAGGAGGATTTCATTTTCCGAAGCTTGGCTTTGGAGGCGGGCAGCCGTGTTCACAACATCGCCAACGGCAGTAAAACTTCTGGATGAGCCGGTTGCCATTTCCCCGACTTGCGCAACGCCCATATTAATACCAATCCCAACGCTCAGCATGCTGGGTTCAGACTTTATGCTATCCAACAGGCGTTGCGCCGCCCGAAGCATTACATCTGCCGTTCGTTCCCTAAGCGACGCCATCTGAACTGGATAAATCGCCATGACCTGATCTCCGATAAACTCGATCAAAGCATCGTCACGGGCAATTTCTTTTTCCGCAATACCATAGAACCGAGTTAGCATGTCGGCGGCTTCGGCTGGCGAATGCTGTTCGGACCAAGGCGTAAAGCCTCTCATGTCGGCAAATAGCAAACCCACCTCGGCATCAAGTGTTTTTGTCGGCAAGCCTTCAAAACAGCTTCTACAAAAGTTCGGGTTTTCTGAGGAGGGTTTAATACCGAAAACTCTGCCAAAACCTCGAAATGGCACAAGGCATAGACGGCACCTGGGAGACGCGGGGAGCAATCGAGTGAACCTCCGTACGCGTCCCACGAAACCGCTCTGACAAAGACTGAACGCAAGTGGCTGATCGTCCGAAGTCAGCTTTTTGATCAACCAAGCGTCATGATTGTAAATTAATACCGTAAAACCAATAGCAAGGCCGAGAAACAAAAGGGTTCCTGCGAGTATCGAAAACTTGAGCGCCACGTAGATCGCCGCTGCCAAAAACGCGATCTGAAAGGTTAAAACACCTGCTTCGATGAGTCGGGCGTTTTTCATCATCAATCCGATTTGTAGATGTCCGGCAGACTACCATTTTTGGCGATTCGCAAAAATATGGGCAGTCTCAATTGCGTCCAATAGGAACATACGTCGTTTCTGTTTTTGTGAGAGCACACTGTCGATCCAGTTGATTGCGGTGGTACAGATCCTCACGTATCTGCGTTCGGTGGAAACCGTGAAAACACTTGGTGTATGCCCGGACAGTGCTGAAGAATTCGTTCAGGTCCGGTGTTTCAACAGTCAGAGGTTTTTTGATTGTGACCAGAGCGTCCGCCAAACAAGCAAGCATACCAGATTGAATTTCGGCGTTTCTTGGAATGGCAAACCTTTCTGGCGTAAGCTCCACCAATGGAACGTCGACTTGCCGCTATCATGGCCGCCGATGTGGTTGGCTACTCACGCTTGATGGGCGCAGACGAGGTTGGCGTCTTGAACGCTCTAAAAGCACTTCGTTCGGAGCTGTTCGATCCGCAGCTCGAAAAACATCATGGTCGCATCGTTAAGTTAATGGGTGACGGAACGCTCGTCGAGTTTGCTTCGGTCGTTGATGCAGTGAACTGCGCGACTGATATCCAAGCGGAACTGACAAAGCGAAACGGAGACCTGCCTCCTGAAGAGCGGCTTGAACTGAGGATAGGCATAAACCTTGGCGACGTGATGATCGACGGCGATGATCTTTACGGTGACGGTGTCAATGTCGCAGCACGGCTTGAGGAGTGTCCGTCGTCAGGGATTTTGGGACAGATGGCGCTCTGATCTAAGAGAGGATGTGGCTCATCTGGTTGGTTTGATTATGCGGCGGATTTGC